>JBDTKD010000645.1:0-14781 GCA_039935515.1 Bradyrhizobium sp. | reverse complement strand
GAATGTTGGCTGCGGCTGGTGCTGGCCGCCTTCTTCAACGTGGCCTGCTGGATGTCGCTGATGGGGCTGGCGCTGCTTTGGCTGCCGGCCAGCGAGGCCGCGCTGATCGCCTACACCATGCCAGTCTGGGCCTCGCTGCTGGCATGGCCGATCCTCGGCGAGCGGCCGAATCTGCTGCGTGTGGTGGCGCTGGCGATGGCGTTCGCAGGGCTCGCGGCCATCATGGGCGGCAATGGCTTGGCGGCCAGCATGTCGAAACTGCCGGGAATTGTCATGGCGCTGGGCGGGGCGGTCGGTTTTGCGATCGGCACCGTGCTCGCGAAGAAGCTGCCGCTACATTTGCCGCCGTTGACGGCTGCAGCCTGGCAGATCGGCATCGGCTGCCTTCCGGTCGCGTTGGTCGGCTTGTGCGTCGAAACCACCGACCTCGGCGCGGTCACGCAACTCGGCTGGTATCTCCTGTTCTACTCGACGGTGGTCCAGTTCTGCATCGCCTATGTGAGCTGGTTTGCGGCGCTGGCGCGGCTGCCGGCCTCGGTCGCGGCGATCGGCACCATGGCGGTGCCGGTGATCGGCGTGGTGACCTCCGCGATCACCTTGCACGAGCCGCTCGGGGCCGGGCAGATTGGCGCGCTGATCTTCACCCTTGGTGGTGTCGTACTGGCCGCGCGATCCTGAGGCGCGGCCAAAAAAGGACGGCGCACCGAAATGCGCCGTCCTCAATTCCACGCTCTCAATCAGGCCGGGTTACGGGCAGGGATGCCGCAGGCCGTCATAACCGAGATAGGTTCCGGAAGCGGGATCGTAGGAGCGATACCTCTGCATGCAGTAGGCTGTGCCATCGCCCTCGACCGGAGCCGGAACGACCGCCACATCGCCGCCATCATAATACCCGTCGTCATAGTAGCCGGAATCATAGCCGGGGCCGTAATAGCCGTAGGCCCCCGACGCCAGCGCGCCGCCAACGATCGCACCGGCGACCGCGCCCGGGAAGAAGCCGCCGCCACCATGATGATGATAGCCGCCGTGATAACCGCCATAGCCGCCGCCGCCTACGCGGGCCGCGCCCATCTGCGCACCGCCGCCGCCGACGCGGGCTGCGCCCATAGGCATACCGCCGCCACCGACGCGGGCTCCACCCATGTGCATACCGCCGCCGCCCATATGGCCGCCGCCACCGATATGGCCGCCACCGCCCATATGGCCGCCGCCACCCATATGGCCGCCGCCACCACCGCCTCTACCTCCATGATTCTGGGCGAAACTGGCGGTTGGCGCTGCCGCCAGCGGCAAAACCAGCGCCAACGCGGCCGCGGTAGTCAAAGCTTTCAAACTGATCATTGCAGGCTCCATCAACAGGACACATAAGCTCGTGTGCTAAACCTTTGGGGAGGTCGGAGGTTCCGGGTACTCGAACCAATTATGCGCCACAGACTGATAGCCTGGAACTGTACGCATCATGAATGGATTGCGCTGATTCCGGGGCACGTCCGCACGTTCCCGTCAAAGAGAGCCCTGCGAGCGACTCGGCTGGACAATTCCCCGGGCCAATGGCATCAGAGCCACACGCCATCCTCGAACCGGCCGCAGCCATGAAACTCTTTCTGCTCAAGCTCTTCACATGGTGGAATGGCCAGACCTTCGGCACCCAATTGTGGACCTGGCGGTTCGGCGAACTGGTCGGAGAGGACGAGCAGGGCAACCGATATTTTCGCACCAGCGGCGGCAAGATCGATCCCGCACTTGGCTTCGAGCGGCGCTGGGTGATCTATAATGGCTATGCCGAAGCGACCCGGGTGCCGCCGTCATGGCACGGCTGGCTGCATCACACCGTTGATGTCGCGCCGACCGAGGAGAGCTACCGGCCACGCGAATGGGAAAAGCCGCATATCCCGAACCTGACGGGAACGCCGCGCGCCTACCGGCCCTCCGGCTCGACGCTGGCGAGCGGCCGCCGTCCGAAGGCGACCGGCGATTATCAGCCGTGGACGCCGTGCGACTGAGGCGCGCCATTCGCCGAGCGGTTGACGCTCATTGTTGCAGGCGCCGTTGCAGGCGCCGCGAATTCGGATTTTGCATTCCTCGTCTGTGAACAACGGTGACAGCGGGGATATCCGCCGCTGTGCGCTTGCCCTTCGACCATAACCGCGGCTCAATGGGCCATCTTGCGGAGGTGGGAAACCATCGCGTCGGTTCGGGCTCCAGTTCGCGACTGTCCCGATTTGCAGCGGCACCCGAGGAGGACACGGCCGGGAGGTAGGCCCCCTGGTGCGGAGGTTCTGAAATCGCCCGTTAATGTGGAGCTACCGTGAGACAGGAAAGGCCGTCCGGGAAACCAGGCGGCCTTTTTCTTTGATCGCTGCGCATTGGGGAAGACCGCAACCGGACGCTGCATTTCGGTCGCAATTGCGGCTCCGCGTCGCACTTCACGCCGTTGACCCTTTCAACCCAGGGAACGACAATACCAGCAACTTTGCGTTGCAGCGGGCGCCTAATTTTGAATGTGGGGTCAAAGTCGCGCCAATGATCTGAACAAAATAGTAAGGGGACTGAAAATGCAGATCCTGCAGAGGACGAGTTTCGCCGCGTTGCTGACTGCCATCCTCGCATTGCCGGCCCTTGCCGCCGAGCAAGCCGTAACCACCGACGAAGGCACGCTCGACCAGCAGACTGCTGAGAAAGTGTTTCCCGCCAAGCCGCCCTATTCGCCTTATGCCGGCCGCAACTTCCCCACCCGCCCATTCTTCGGTGACACTCATTTGCATACTTCATTTTCCATGGACGCCGGCGCATTCGGTGCCCGGCTGGGTCCGAAGGATGCTTATCGTTTCGCCAAGGGCGAAGAGGTCATCGCCTCAAGCGGCCAACGCGCGAAGCTTTCACGACCGCTGGATTTCCTGGTCGTGACAGACCACTCGGACGGGATGGGATTCTTTCCGCAACTGATGAGCGCTGATCCTACGCTGATGGCGACGCCGCAAGGCCGCAAATGGTACGACGAGATCAATTCCGGCAAGGGGGCCCAGGCCGCCATCGATATCATTACCAGTTTCGGCAAGGGACAGTTGCCGAAGGGATTCCCGACGCCGGGTACCGCTGCCTACCGCAGCGCCTGGCGGGAAACGATCAAGGCAGCGGAAGAAGCCAATGAACCTGGCCGTTTCACTGCTTTCATCGGCTATGAGTGGACCTCGAATGCCGGCGGTAACAACCTTCATCGCAATGTCATCTGGCGCGATAACGGAGCCAAGGCGAGTCTCGTCGAACCGTTCACCACGCAACCTCCGCTCGGTAGCCCAAATCCTCGCGATCTCTGGAAATGGATGGCGATGTGCGAGGAGAAAACCGGCGCCGAAATTCTTGCTCTTGCGCACAACGGCAATCTAAGCAACGGCCGGATGTTTCCGATCATCGAGTCGTTCAACGGCAAGCGGATCGACCGCGAATATGCCGAGAACCGCATGAGGTGGGAGCCGCTTTACGAGGCGACCCAGATCAAGGGCGATGGCGAGACCCATCCGTTTCTGTCGCCCAACGATGAATTTGCAAACTTTGAACGTTGGGACAAAGGCAACCTCGATCTGACCGAATTGAAGAAGCCGGAGATGCTTGAATTCGAGTACGTCCGTTCGGCATTGAAGAATGGCCTCAAGATGGAGGCCGAACTCGGCGTAAACCCCTACAAGTTCGGCCTGGTCGGCAGTACCGATTCACATACCGGGCTCTCGGCGGTCGAGGAGGACAATTTCTTCGGCAAGACGTCTTCTTCCGAACCAAGTGCCGGTCGAGCGATGCATCCCTTCGTCAAAACCGACAAGGCTGTCATCATGGGTTGGGAGACGACGGCGTCCGGCTACGCTGCGGTATGGGCCGCGGAAAATACCCGCGAAGCGATTTTCGACGCCATGAAGCGACGCGAGACCTATGCCACCACCGGCCCGCGCATGGTCGTTCGCTTCTTCGGCGGCTGGGATTTCGAGGCTGCCGACGCCAACAACCGCATGCCGGCGCGAGTTGGCTACACCAAAGGTGTGCCGATGGGCGGAGACTTGAACAGTGCGCCAAACGGAAAGTCGCCCACCTTCCTTGTCGCCGCATTGAAGGATCCGATCGGGGCAAATCTGGATCGCGTCCAGGTCATCAAGGGCTGGGTCGGAAAAGACGGCCAGACGCAGGAGCGAATTTATGACGTCGCGGTGTCCGGAGGCCGCAAGATCGACGCCGACGGCCGCAGCAGGACATCGGTCGGCAGCACGGTCGATATCGCAAACGCGACATGGACCAACACGATCGGCGCGGGCGAGATGATTACGGTCTGGAAAGATCCCGACTTCGATCCGGCGTTGCGCGCCTTCTACTATGTGCGCGTGATCGAAATTCCGACGCCGCGCTGGACGGCCTATGACGCAAAATACTTCGGCATCAAAATGCCGGCGGAAGTCACGATGACGACCACCGAACGAGCCTATACCTCGCCGATCTGGTACACGCCTTGATCGCTCGGCTGCTGAGAGAGCCGTTACTCCAGTTTCTCGCGCTTGGTGCAATGCTGTTCGCGCTCCACGGCCTCATTGGCAAGCGAAGCGCAGAAGCGCCCGAGAAAATCGTGGTCTCCGCCGCACGGATTGCCAACCTTGCGGACGGCTTCGCCCGCACCTGGCAGCGCCCGCCGGGCAACGAGGAGTTGCAAGGCCTCGTCGATGACTACATTCGCGACGAAGTGTTCTACCGCGAGGGCCGTGCCGCCGGCCTCGATCGCGATGACGTCATCATTCGCCGTCGCGTGCGGCAGAAGATGGAGTTTCTCGCCGAGGACGCCTCCATCCCGGAACCTACCGAGGACCAGCTTGCGGCCTATCTTCAGTCCAACCCGGAGCGTTTCAAGACCGAAGATCATGTTACGTTTCGCCAGGTTTTTCTGAGCGCGACCCGGCGCGCGGGCACCATCGACAGCGATGCCAAACAGCTCGCCGACGTCCTGGCGCGCGCCAACGCGGCGGTGGACACGACCGTGCTCGGCGATCCCTTCCTGCTCGGCGAGGAGTTCAAGGCCGTATCGCAAAAAGAGGTGGCAGGGGTATTCGGTGACGGTTTCGCCAAACGCCTATCCGTCATGGAACCGGGCCACTGGCAGGGACCGATCTCTTCCAGCTTCGGCCAGCATTTCGTCTATGTCAGCGAACGAATACAAGGAAGCGTGCCGCCACTCGATGTTGTCCGAGAAGCCGTGCGCCGCGAGTGGTCGAATGCACGCCGGCTCGAGGCGGAGCAGAAGCTTTATGCCTCGCTTCGGCAGCGTTACGAAATCGTGGTGGAGACGCCGCCGTCCAAATCAGCGCAAGTCGAAACCAGCCGATGAAACGTTTCTCTGTGCTCTTTGCTGTTATGGGCCTGTTGTTGGCGCAACCCGCGCGCGCGGATGAACTCCGGCCAGGCTATCTGGAATTGCGCCAGACGACACCCGACACCTACAGCCTCCTTTTCAAGATCCCGGCGCGGGGCGAAGGCCTGCGTCTTGCGATTTACGTCAAGCTGCCCGAGGGCACGCGGGATGTCGGGCCGCCACGAATCTCCTTCGGCGAGGGTGCCTATGTCGAACGCCGCACCATCCGCCGCGATGGAGGGCTCACTGGGCATGCGGTCTCCATCGATGGTCTCTCGGCAACATCCACTGACGTATTGGTTCGGGTCGAACGCCTGGCCGGCGCCACACAGACCGAGCGGCTGTCGCCGACGAAGACCGCGTTTGTCGTTCAAGCCACGCCGGGCGCAGGGGAGGTGGCGGCAACTTATCTGCGCCTTGGGATCGAGCACATCCTGTTCGGCTTCGATCACCTGCTGTTCGTCCTGGCACTGGTGATCTTGGTTCGGGACTGGCGGCGGGTGGCCGTCACGGTGACGGCGTTCACCCTTGCACACAGCATCACCCTCGCAGCCGCCACGCTGGGTTTTGTCCACGTGCCGAGTCCGCCGGTGGAAGCGACCATAGCGCTCAGCATCGTGCTGGTCGCCGTCGAGATCGTGAATGCGCCGCATGGAAAGCCAAGCTTGACCGCGCGGCTGCCCTGGCTCGTTGCCTTCAGCTTCGGCCTGTTGCACGGTTTTGGCTTTGCCGGCGCCCTGGCCGAGGTGGGATTACCTCAACATGCGATCCCCGTCGCGCTGCTGTTCTTCAACGTCGGCGTGGAGATCGGGCAGCTTGTCTTCGTGTCCGCGGTGTTATCGTCCATCTGGCTATTGCGCCAGGTCGCGTCAAAATTATGGGAGACTTCGTTCGTCGCGCGAGCGTTTGACCGGCTCGATGCGACCATCGCCTACGGCATCGGCGTCGTTGCCGCCTACTGGCTGGTTGAGCGGACAGTCATTTTTTTTGCATAACCGCGACCCTGGCGAACTCGCCGAGCGCCATGTCCGCCGGTGGCGCACCGGGTTTGGCCTCCGATGTTTCGATCATCCAAGCCGCGCGGCAGCGCGGGCGACCGCCTCGCGGCGGCGCTGCCGGGACGGCGCCACCCTTTCGTTCAGGAGCGCGACCACTTCGGCCGGCGCGGTATCGGGTGAACCGGCATTGAACGGCGGCGCCGGGTTGTATTCAAGCCGGAGCTGGATCGCCTCCGCGGTCTGCCGGTCGACCATGATCGAGACCAGCGTCAGCGCAAAATCGATTCCGGCGGTGACGCCGCCGCCGGTATGCGGTTGCGGTCGACGCAGACCCGGGTCCTGGTCGGGGTGGCCCCGAACGAGGCGAGCATGTCCATCGCCGTCCAGTGCGTCGTCGCACGGTAGCCTTGCAGCAGGCCGGCGGCGCCGAGCACCAGCGATCCCGTGCACACCGAGGTGATGTATTTCGCGCCGGTGGATTGCTTGCGCAGGAAGTCCAGCATCTCGGCGTCGTTCACCATGTCGTCGCTGCCGACCCCGCCGGGGACGCAGATCACGTCGAGCTGCGGGCAATCCGCAAAGGTGATGGTCGGCGTCAGCGTCAACACGGAGTCGCTTGCGACCGGCTCGATCCGTTTCCAGATCAGGTGCACGACCGCGCCGGGCACGCTGGAAAACACCTGCAGCGGCCCGGTCAAATCGAGCTGGGTCAGCTTCGGGAAGAGTACAAGGCCGATCTGAAGGGGCGCCGGCATCGGGAGAGCCTTTCCGGGGTTCTGTGACGTTCCGCTTGACCAGCGCATTCTGGCATGATCGGCCCCTGTCCGAAATGCCGTATTTCCCTCAATTCAGGGCATCGCGTCCGCAAGCCGTGGACGCGCGGGCGTCCTGGCCGCATTGTCATTCCGGGATGCGCCGCTTGGCGCAGGCCCGGAATCCATAACCACGACTGCCGATTTGAAAATGACTGGCTACAACATCGCCCCACGCGAATTCCGTGGTTATGGATTCCGGGCTCGGCGCTGCGCGCCGCCCCGGAATGACGGCGATAGCAATGACGGTGAAGGCATGCCCTATTCGCTCTCCAGCAATCCGAGCCTGCGGCCGAGCCATTTGGTGGTGGTGGCCTGGATCAGGATCGTCATCAGGATGGCGATGAAGGTGATCGATGCGATCATCGGGGCGCCGGGCGCCTTCATGCCCGACAGCAGGCCGGCCAGCGCCGCCGGAATGACGCCGGTCTCGCGGGTCCAGCACATGAACAGCATCTCCGGCAAACTCCAGCGCGCGCGGCGGTCGGGCAGTGTGCACAGGAAGACCGTCGCAGGCCGCGCCACCAGCATCAGCACGGCGACGACGGCCACGCCCTCAAGCCAGTACCGGCTCATCAGCGTGAAATCGACCTGCGCGCCGAGCAGAACGAAAATGAACAGGCGCATGATGAACGCCGTGGTCAACACATACTCGTCGAGTTTCTGCGCTTCGCCGGCTTCCATCCGGAAGCCGAACACTTCCTTGTTGCCGAGCATGATGCCGAACACGAACACCGCCATGAAGCCGCTGGCCTGCATGCCGTCAGCGGCGAAATAGGCGCCGATCACGGCAGCCAGCGTGACAACCGGGGCATATTCCGCGAGGAAGGCCCATCGCTCATGCGCGATCAGGAGCGCGGCCAGATATCCGAGCACAATGCCCGCGACGAGACCGATGATGGATTGCCAGAGCAGGTCGAACAATGACGACTGCAGCGAGAACGCGCTGGTCCCCATCGCGACCGACACGATGCTGAAGGTGAGGATCGCACCCATGGCGTCGTTGAAGGCGGACTCGCTCATCACGGTTTGCGCCACGCGGTCGCGAATGCGGATCTGGCGGAAGATCGGTACCAGCGTTGCCGGATCGGTCGAGGACAGCGTCGCGCCCAGCAGCAGCGCCACAATCATGGGAACGCCGACAATGTAAGAGGCGGCAAAACCGGTGATCCCAGCGGTAATCAGAACCCCAATTGTGGCGAGCACCACGATGCTGATCCAGACCCGCTTCAGAACGCTGAAGCGCAGCGAGGCGCCGCCGTCAAACAGGATGTAGCTGGCGCCGAACAACAGCACGATCTGGTTCAGCGCGGAATCCGCCCCGATGTCGATCAGCCGCAGCGCCTGCGGGCCGATTGCAATGCCGGTGACGAGAAAGATCGCGACATCGGGGATCCTGATCTTCTGGGCCAGCAGGCCTGTCAGCGTGCCGACCGCCAGAATGAATCCGCACGACAGCAGCGTATGCTTGGCGATCTCGATGGAGGCAGATGGATCCACGCCAGATACCGCCGCTAGTTGAGCGCCTTCAGCCAGGCCCCGATTTCCGCGGCGGCGACATTGGCCTGTTGCAGCAGCTTGCCCATGGTGAAGAAGCCGTGAAACTGGCCTGGAAAGCTGCGGTAGGTCACGGCAACGCCGGCCTGCTTCAGCCGCTCGGCATATTCGTCGCCTTCGTCGCGCAAGGGATCGGCGCCTGCGGTCAGAACATAGGCCGGCGGCAGTCTCGCCAGCGTCCCGGCGCGTGCCGGCGAGGCCCGCCAATCCTGCACGTCAGCGTCGCCGTTCAAATAATGGTCGCGAAACCAGTTGATGACGGAATGCGTCAGCAGGATGCTGGTCTCCGGCTCGCGGTGCGAGAGGTGCGTCATCGCGAAGTCGATGGCCGGATAGATCAGCACCTGTCCGGCGATCGCCGGACCGTTGCCATCGCGCGCCGCAATCGCCACCACCGCGGCGAGATTGCCACCGGCGCTGTCGCCGCCGACCGTCAGCCGCGCAGCGTCAATGCCGAGTTGTTCGGCATTTTCAGCGATCCATTTCGTCGCCGCGACCGCATCATCGACGGCGGCGGGAAATTTATGCTCCGGCGCCAGCCGATAATCCACGGAGATGACGATCAGTTCGCCCACATCGGCGAGCTTGCGGCAGACCACGTCGTGGGAATCGAGGTCGCCGATCACCCAGCCGCCGCCGTGAAAGAACACAAGGCACGGCGCAAGGCCGGCCGCCTGCCTCAGCCTGGTCGGCGTATAGATGCGCGCAGGGATCGATCCCGCGGGCGAGGGGATCGCAAGCGGCTGTACCGATCGGAGCGGCGGCGGCTCCGGGTTGGTGACGACGCGGCCCTTTAAATAGAGTTCGCGCGCTTCGGCCGGGGAAACCGTCTCGTAAGGCGGCCGGCCGGCCTCCTGGAAGGCCTTGAACACGGCGGCGGCGTCGGGATCGAGGGTCACGGGCATGACGGGAGAAGACCTCTTGATGGGGAGACTGCGTCGATTTCGTTCCGGGCCTGCGGATGCCGCGGAAGACCTTAAGCTGCGGTTCGGCCGCCGTCGACGGTATAGGCCGAGCCCGAGACATAGCTCGCCTCGTCGGATGCCAGAAAGGCCACGATGGAGGCGACCTCCGAAGCCTTACCGAGCCGGCGTGCCGGAATCCGCTCCACGACCTTGTCGCTGGGAACGGGCGCGTTGCCGGAATTGCGGCCGTCGAGGATCGCGCTCAGCATCCGGCTGTCGATCAGGCCGGGGCAGACGCAGTTGACCCGCACGCCGGTCTTGGCGCATTCCTGCGCGGCGCTTTTGGTCAACCCGATCACCGCATGCTTGCTGGCGCTGTAGACCGCAATATCCGGCGATCCGATCAGGCCGGCAATCGAAGCGGTGTTGATGATGCTGCCGGCGTTCTGCTTCAGCATCACCGGAAGCACATGTTTCATGCCGAGGAAGACGCCGACCACGTTGACGTCGAGCACCCGGCGAAACGTCTCCAGCGAATATTTGGTGATCGGGGCGATGTCGCCCTCGATGCCGGCATTGTTGTAGAACACGTCGATGCTGCCGAACTTGTCGACGGCAGTACGGACATAGGCCGCGACCTCGTCCTCATCGCTGACATCGGCCGTGACGGCCATCGCCGCCGCCGAGGCCGGCAAATCCTTGATCGCGTCGTGCAGTTCGTGCCGCTTGCGGTCGACCGCGACAATGCGCGCGCCGCGCGCGGCCAGCAGCCGCGTGGTCGCGGCGCCGATGACGCCGGCCGCGCCGGTGACGACGGCGACCTTGCCGTCCAGACGAATACGATCGGGCATCTGGTGGTTTTCCCCTGGCTCGTCCGGTTGTCCCGGATTTTGACGATTCGGCGGCGTGTCCACACCAACCTGGATCGGGCGGACTATTCCATTTGCGGCACGGGCTGACCAGTGGCCGGACGCGGGCATCGCCCTTTCCCCGCCGTATTCGGCGTGTTAACGGGTGGCCTTGTGGGCGGCTCATAGATTGTACAATGGCGTCAGCCCGAATCGCCACTTCAAAGCCGCAAGATGTCTCGAACCATTGTCCTGACCGGTTTTGCGGCGCTTGTGGCCGCCATGACGATCTCGCTTGCGCCGCCCGCGCCCGCGCAGATCGGCAATATCTTTTCCGAACCGGCGCCGCGCCCGCCCGGCAACGTGCCCCGCGGCAATCAGCCACCCCCCGACGACGAAGAGGACGTGCCGGCGCTGCCGCAAGGCCGGCTGCTACCGACGCCCAATCGCCTGCCGCCGGGGCAGGGCGTTCCGGCACCGGGCGCGTTCCAGTCGCAGCCATTGGCGCCGCCGCCGGGTACCACGGTCATTCCGCAGAATGTACCGCAGCCCGGCGTGGCGGTCGCGCCGCCCGGCGCCAATCCGCCGCCGGGACAACGCCAGCCCAAGGGCGTTCCGCAATCGCCGCCCACGCTGCAACCCGGCGACGAAGTGGTGACCGAGCCACCGGCGCAGAAGATCATCAACAAGAAGGCGAGCTTTTCCGGTCTCGACAAGATCACCGGGCGCATCATCAACTTCGATGAGGAAATTGGAGAAACCGTGCAGTTCGGCGCGCTCCGGGTGAAGACCGACGCCTGCTATACGCGTCCGGCAACCGAGGCCGCCAATACCGACGCCTTTGTCGAGGTCGACGAGATCACGCTGCAGGGCGAGGTGAAGCGGATTTTTTCCGGCTGGATGTTTGCGGCGAGCCCCGGCCTGCACGCCGTCGAACATCCGATCTACGATATCTGGCTGACCGATTGCAAGGGACCGCAAACCACCGTCGTCACCGCGCAGCCCGAAGCGCCGAAACCGCCGCCCCCGCCACCGCCGGCCCAGAAGCGTGCGCAACGGCCGCCGGCTCCGCGTCCGCCGCCGCAGGTTCAGCCGCCGCCGCCACCTCCACCGCCGCCGCAGCAACCGGGCGGCCTGTTCGGGATTTTCAGGCAGTAGCGCGACCGTGGTCGCGATGCGACGCCTCGTCCGGCGCCGGGCCTCATGGTTCGAGGACGGCGCAAGGGCGCCTCCTCACCATGAGGGTATAGAACGACCTCATCCAGAGGAGCCCGTCGAAGGCGGGCGTCTCGAAGGATGAAGCCAGGGCGCGAAATGCCTAACGCGCGTGTTCCGCGATGATCTGCAGCGCGCGGGCGCCGCCGAGGGAATGATCGAGCGGCAGCCTGCGGAAATCGGCCGGCGCCGCGATCGCCTGGTCGAGCAGCGCGCGGTAACGTCGCCGCGGGATCTCGACCGCCCCGAAGCTCCGCAAGTGCTCGGTCACATATTGGGTGTCGAGCAGGGTGAAGCCGCCCGCGATCAGCCGCGCCACCAGATGCACCAGCGCCACCTTGGAAGCGTCGCGGCTGCGATGGAACATGCTCTCACCGAAGAAGGCCCGTCCGAGGCTCACGCCATAGAGCCCGCCGACCAGTTCGTCATTCTGCCAGACCTCGACGCTGTGGGCGTGCCCGAGTTCGTGCAACCCGACATAGAGATCGCGGATGCGCTTGTTGATCCAGGTATCGTCGCGGCCGGGCTGCGGCGCGGCGCAGCCGGCGATCACCGCCTTGAATACGGCGTCGACGGTGACGGTGAAGATATCCGAGCGCACCGTTCGCGCCAGGCGCGAGGAAATGCGAAAGCGGTCGAACGGGATCACGCCACGGATTTCCGGCTCGACCCAGAACAGGGTCGGATCGTCGGCGCTTTCGGCCATCGGGAAGATGCCGCAGGCATAGGCCCGCAGCAGCACTTCGGGCGTGATCTCGGAAGTGGCGGACTCGCGCGACGTCATGGCGTGAGAATAGCAGGCCGCGGTCGCGCGGGCGATGGGACGGATGTCGTAGCGTCCGTCAGCCTAGCCCCTCATGGTGAGGAGGCGCGAAGCGCCGTCTCGAACCACGAGGCCACCGGACGCGCCGCCATAGTTCAACCCAACCTCCTGTGCGCGTCAGCGCGGAGCAGCCGCTCGCGTCGCGAGACAATGCCGTGGCTTCATCCTTCGAGACGCGGCCAAGTGGCCGCTCCTCTGGATGAGGGCTAGCCCGCCGCCGCCGTGCTGGATTTCGTCACCGCCGCATTGGCGCGGCGAAACCGCAGCACGATCCTGGTTCCGGTGTGGTTCGGATCGCGCTCGACGCTCGCTTCGAGCTTGCACGCCATGGCGGTGACGATGCGCTGCCCCATCCCGGTCGAGCGCGGATCGCTCCGGACGTTGAGGCCGACGCCGTCGTCGGCGATCGACAGCTGGAGGTCGTCGCCTTGCGCCCTGAGGTCGACATGGATGGGACCCGCGCCGTCGGGGTAGGCGTATTTCACCGCGTTCATCACCAGCTCATTGACGATGATGCCGATCGCCACCGCGCGATCGGGATCGATCTCGATCGGCTCGGTCTTCAATGTCAGCCGCGACATCCGGTTGCCCTCGGCGGAGCGCCTGAGGTCCTCCAGCAGGGCATCGAGATACTGGTTCAGCAGCACGCTCTTGAGGTCGTGCGAGGTGTAGAGCCGGCGATGCACCTGCGCCACGGCGGCGACACGCCCCATCGCATTGGTCAGCGCCGCCTTGACGTCTTCCTGCCCGCTCGAATTCGCCTGCAGATGCAGCAGCGAGGCGATGATCTGCAGGCTGTTGCCGACACGATGGTTGACCTCGCGCAGCAGGACCTCGCGCTCGGCGGCCAGCGCCGCATAGCGGTCGCGCGAGGCATGCACCTCGGCCTCGGCGTCGTCGCGGGCTTTCTGGATGCGCGCCTGTCGCAGCGCGCCGTTGACCGCGACCTGGAGCAGCGGGATGAAATCGCCCTGCAGATCCTTCACCAGATAATCGGCGGCGCCGGCTTTCAGGGCGGTGACGGCAATCGCGGAATCCTGCGACGCCGTGACGAACACCACCGGCGGCGCATTCGGGATCGCCAGGATCCGCTCCAGGGTTTCGAGGCCGTCGAGGCCGGGCATGTATTGATCGAGCGCGATGACGTCGATACCGCCCTGCTGCAGCCGTTCGAGCCCGTGCTGGCCGCTGCTCGCATGGACCACGTTGAAGCCAAGCCGCGTCAGGCCGCGCTCGACCAGCCGGGCCAGCGCGTCGTCGTCGTCGATGTACAATAGCGTGGGCGAGGCGGCGGTCATGGGGCGGCTTGCGGAACCTGGATCACCGAGAAGAACAGCCCGAGCTGGCGAATGGCGTTGGCAAAACTCTCGTAGTTCACCGGCTTGGTAATGTAGACGTTGCAGCCGAGCTCGTAGCAGCGCTTGATCTCATGGGAATCGTCGGTCGTGGTGAGGACGACCACCGGCGCGCATTTGAGGTATTTGTTTTCCTTGAGGCGGCGCAGGATGTCGATGCCGGTCATGTCAGGCAGGTTGAGATCGAGCAGGATCAGCAACGCGCGGCCCTTGTGATCGATGCCAGTATGGTCAGCGCCGAACAGGTAATTGACCGCGGCGGTGCCGTTGGCAAACGGCATGATCTCGTTGTTGACGCCGGAGCGGCGGATGTTGCGCTCGATCAGCCGCGCGTGCCCCTCGTCGTCCTCGATCATGATGATGGTGACTGGCGTACCCATGAATCCCTGTTCCGGTTACTGGTTGTCCATGCGAGGGGCAGTGTTATCGTGAATGTGCTGCCGTTGTGAAGCTCCGATGAAACCGACATGGTTCCACCGAGCCGCCGCACCAAGGCCCGCACATGGGCCAGTCCTATACCCTGTCCCGGCTTGTCCTGGGTGCCGGCGCGGCGGAAAAGGTCGAAAATTCGCTGGTGGTCCTTGGAATCGATGCCGCGGCCGTTATCGGAGACCTCGAAAATCGCAGAACCGAGCTTGGTCCGACCGCGAACGGTGATCTCCCCGGGAACTCCGGGCCTGAGGTATTTGAGCGCGTTGTCAATCAGATTGGAGAAAATCTGCTCCAGAGCGAGGCGGTCGCTGACAACGTTTGGCAGGGGTGCGACGCGAATCTCGGCCTTCGCCTCCGACGCCTGGTGCGCCATCGTGGTGACGATGGCCTCGATCAGTTCCCTGGTATCGATCGGCACCGGCTCGAATTCGCGTCGCCCCTCGCGGGTGAGGT
>JBDTKD010000644.1:0-8798 GCA_039935515.1 Bradyrhizobium sp. | reverse complement strand
AATTTTGGCTGGCAACCGACTTTGACGGTGTTCGCCTGCCTGATGCTGCTGGTGGTGCCGCTGTCGCTGGCGCTGGCAACGCCCGCATCGACGTCGAGTCCCGCCGCGGTGGCTGAACAGCAGACCTTCAAGCATGCGCTTGCCGAGGCGTTCGGTCATCGCTCCTATGTGCTGCTGGTGTTGGGCTTCTTTACCTGCGGATTTCAACTCGCGTTCATCAGCGTGCACCTGCCGGCCTATCTGGTCGATCGCGGCCTGCCGGTTCAGACCGGCGGCTGGGTGATCGCCACCATCGGGCTGTTCAATATCATAGGTTCGCTCGGGGTCGGATGGCTGCAGAACCAGGTTCCGAAGCGCTACATCCTGTCGATGATCTATCTGGTCCGCGTGATATCGATCGTGGCGTTTATCTCGTTCCCGATCACGACGTTCTCCGCGATCGCATTCGGTCTCGTCACCGGCTTGACCTGGCTCTCGACCGTGCCGCCGACCTCAAGCCTGGTCGCCCTGATGTTCGGCACGCGCTGGCTCGCGACGCTCTACGGCTTCGCCTTCTTCAGCCATCAGCTCGGCAGTTTCCTGGGCGTGCTGCTCGGCGGAATCGTGTTCGAGAAGTTCGGTTCGTACACGCCGATCTGGTGGCTGTCGGTGCTGCTCGGCCTGGTGTCGGCGCTGATCAACCTGCCAATTGTCGAGGCGCCGGTCGGGCGCCCGGTTGCGCAACCGGCCTGATCCGTTCAATCTTGGGAAATCCGATCAATCACCCTAGGGGATGAGGCGTTGGCGACATTCAAGGCGATCAGAATAGACAAGGCGGAAAAAGGCACCACCGTCGCGCTCACGCAATTCGACGAAGCCGAATTGATGGAAGGCGACGTTACGGTGCGGGTCGAGTGGTCGACGCTGAACTACAAGGATGGCCTCGCCGTCACCGGCAAGGCGCCGGTGGTGCGGCGCTTTCCAATGATCGCCGGCATCGACTTCGCCGGCAGCGTCGAACAGTCTTCGCATCCGCAGTGGAAAGCCGGCGACAGGGTGATCTGCAACGGCTGGGGCATGGGCGAGACCCATCTCGGCGCTTACGCCGAGAAGGCCCGCGTCAGCGGCGACTGGCTGGTGCGGCTGCCGGAAGGCATGTCGACCCGCGAGGCGATGGCCATCGGCACCGCCGGCTACACCGCGATGCTGTCGGTGCTTGCTTTGGAAAAGCAGGGTGTGAGGTCGGCGAGCGGACCGATCGTGGTCAGCGGCGCCGCGGGTGGTGTCGGCTCGGTCGCAACCGCGGTGCTTTCGAAACTCGGCTATCACGTCATCGCGTCGACCGGGCGGATGACCGAGGCCGACTATTTGAAAAGTCTCGGCGCCGCCGAGGTGATCGATCGCGCCGAACTGTCCGGGCCGGCCAAGCCGCTGGCCAAGGAGCGCTGGGCGGGAGGGATCGACAGCGTCGGCTCGACTACGCTGGCCAGCATGCTTTCGATGACAAAGTATGGCGGCGCGGTGGCCGCCTGCGGCCTCGCCGGCGGCATGGACCTGCCGTCGTCGGTGGCGCCGTTTATTTTGCGCGGTGTGTGCCTTCTCGGCATCGAATCCGTGATGTGCCCGATCGAGCTGCGCAGGACCGCCTGGAGCCGCCTCGCCGGTGATTTGGATCGGGCAAAACTCACTGAAATTACTCATGAAATTGCGCTCGGCGATGTGATCGGCGCGGGCGCCAAAATCCTTGCCGGGCAGGTTCGCGGCCGCATCGTGGTAAAAATTGTCTGACGCGTTCAGACTTTACCAACCAACCTGCTCCAAATTGCCACGGTTGGTATGGTAAGCAGCGGGTAAAGCGGCCATAGAGCCGATACCCCTGCTCGGTGAGTTGGAGTTGCAGCATGCTTGCGCGTTTTGTGTTGGGGACCGTCGCGGCCGGAGCGATGATTGCGCCCGCGCTGGGCGGGATGATGAATGCCGACGAGGCTCGCAGGTTCGTGGTCGGCAAGGTGTTCGCGTTCACCTGTTTCGACGGCACTCGCGGCGCAGGCCGCATTCTCGATGATTTGAGCGCAGCCGGTTCCGTGCAATTCAGCGGCTCCGGCCCGATACGTCACATCCGGCTGCCCGGCAACACGATTCAGGTTCGCGGCCACGCCGTCTGCGCGTCGATCAAGGGCCTTCCGTTCGAACCTTGCTTCAATCTCGACAAGAAGGACGAGCGCAGCTTCCGCGGATCGGTTTCGGGCCTGGGCTTCGCCTATTGCGACTTCCATCACCAGGGAGCGGCGCAGATGCTGTTGGCGCGCGCGGTGGCGCGCCCGCGATCGCTGCACCGGCCGGAGCAGTCCGCCGACGCATCGCGAACCGAGGTTTCCGCGCGGGTGGAAACCCCGCGGGTCGACAGCGCCAAGATCGAGCCGATCAAATCCGAACCGGCGAAACCGGAAGGCGCATCGGAACTGCGCCGCTCGACGGACTGATCGGCAGCCCAGCGCAATTTCCACCTCAATGGCTTCATCCTTCGAGACGCATCGCTTCTCGATGCTCCTCTGGATGAGGACTTCGACCCTCATGGTGAGGAGCGTGGCAACGCCACGCGTCTCGAACCACGAGGCCTCGAAGGAGCAACAATGATTCGTGTGAACCCGGAAACGCCCTAGTCGAGTTCGACGCGGAACGGGCGGCCTTCGGCCATCATGCTGCCCGGACCCATTTCGTCTAGCGCGCGCAGCATCCTGCCCTGCCGCCGCAGTGCCTTGTCCGCGAGGCTGACGATCAGCCGGTTGGGTGCCGCGATCGGGGAGGCGGCCCGGATCTGCCGCGCGATCGCGATCTCGTCCCGGTGCGGGTTCAGCGCGCAGGCAGCCGCAAAGGCGCTCGCGGTCGAGCGGCTGATGCCGGCGTAGCAGTGCACCACCAGCGGCGCGCTGCGGTCCCAGCCGCGCACGAAATTCAGGACCTGTTCGATATGGACATCCGAGGGCGCGACGAAACCGTCGATCGCTTCGGTGATGTCGTCGACCGCCACTTTCAGATGATTGGCCTCAAGCACCGATTCCGGCCGCCGGACCTGATCGACCTTGGCCATGACGGTGAGGACATGGCTGGCACCCGTGGCCTTGACGGTATCGGGAAGTGCGGCGAGCGAACAAACGTGAATCATGGCAATCCTTGATCAGCAGGACTATAGGCCCGGGGGCATGGCGGCGAAAGCAGCTTCAGGGCGCGCCGTCTACCCGTGCAGGGCCTTGAACCGCGCCAGCAACCGCTTTTCGGCCTTGACCGCGGGCCAGGGCGTCAAATAGTCCTGCCGGGTGGCGGCTGGCAAAACCGGATCGCGGCCGAACAGGCGTTTCGCTTCCGCTCCCGCAAAGCCCGCAAGCTCGGTCGCCTCGAGATAGGCTGCGCCGCGGTCGGCGGCCTTGATCTGCTCGGTGATCCCGTCGGCCAGCACCGGCGGCAATCCGAAGCGGACATGGATGGCCGCGAGTAGCCGCTTTTCCACCGCCTTGTAGTCGCCGCCCAGCACGGCCTTGAACGGCGAGATCATGTCGCCGATGACATATTCCGGCGCGTCGTGCAGCAGCGCCGCGAGCCGCAGGCTGACATCGACCCGCGGCGCCTGCTCGCGCATGACCGCTTCGACCAAGAGCGTGTGCTGCGCTACCGAAAAGATATGCGCCCCGCGGGTCTGTCCGTTCCAGCGCGCGACGCGTGCCAGCCCGTGGGCAATATCGGCAATCTCGATATCCAGCGGCGAAGGGTCGAGCAGGTCGAGCCGCCGTCCCGACAACATCCGCTGCCAGACGCGGGCGGACGCTTCGGGCGCGGCCAGCTTCTTTCTCGCCGTCATTTGGCTTTGAGACGCGGTCCGCGGTGTTTTGCGCCGCAGGTTTCATGGCAGAAGCAGCTGACCAGATGGTCGTTGACCATGCCGGTCGCCTGCATGAAGGCGTAGACAATGGTCGGGCCGACAAATTTGAGGCCGCGGGCCGCCAGTTCCTTCGACATCTTGATCGAGACCGGCGTCGAGGCCGGCACGCTGGCTGTGGTCTTGAAATGGTTGACCTTCGGCCTGCCGTCGACGAAACCCCACATGAACTTCGAGAAGCCCGGGCCGTCTTCCATGATCTTCAGATAGGATTTCGCGCTGGCGACCGCGCCCTCGATCTTGGCGCGATTGCGGACGATGCCGATATCGTTCATCAGCGCGTGAATCTTCTTGGCGTTGTAGCGCGCGATCTTCTCGGGACGGAAATCGTCAAAGGCGCGGCGGAAATTGTCGCGCTTGCGCAGGATCGTGATCCAGGACAGCCCGGCTTGGAAGCCGTCTAGGATCAGCTTTTCGTACAGCGCGCGGTCGTCATATTCCGGCACGCCCCATTCGATATCGTGATAGGCCACATAAAACGCATCTTCGCCGGGCCACGGACACCGCGTCAGGCCGTCTTCATGCAGGCGCGCCGACCTTGTCATGCCACCGTCTGCTTCGGTGGGGTCCCTAACGCGTCCGGCTCGGCGAGACGAACGGCCAGACCGCCTGAACTCAGCGCCATACCGGCAGCCAGCGCGTCGGCGACCCGATCGATCCTGATCAGCGCGAGGCCAGCTCCGGCGGCCGACGAACCCATCGTGCCCACCGGCTTGCCGCCCGCGACAATGGGGGTGCCCGCTTCCGGCGCAGGGCCGTCGAGTACGATCCGCACCGCGCGGGTGCGCGCGGTGCCGCGATGCTGCATCCGCGACACCACCTCCTGTCCGACATAGCATCCCTTGTCGAAATCGACTCCATGCAGGCGGTCCATGTTGGTTTCGTGCGGAAACGCGTCGCCATAGATGAAGTCAAGGCCGCCGCGCGGCACGCCAAAGGCAATTCGATGCGCGTCATAGGCTGCGCTGTCGACCAGTTCTGCGTCGATCAGGAAGCCGCCGCCATCGCCGGCCGGGGCTTCGGTAATGAGAAAATCGGTGGTGATCTTGCCCTGGGGGGTCAGTAATGCACCGAAGCGGCCAAGGCCTGGACCAAGCCGCATCAGGTCGGTTGTGACGAGGCCGTTGAGAAAGTTGCGGGCGTCCTCGCCGTCGACCTTCACTACGCCCCGGTCCGGAAGAAGTGCTGCTTTCATGGTTGGCACGGCTTTGTGGAATCCTCTTTGAACCTGGGAAAATGTCTGCTGCGGATATCCCATGGCAACGTAAGGCGCTAAGCTAGCCCGAACAAGGCCCGCGCGGCATTGAAAAGCTGTTATCGAGGACCGATGAGCCCACGATTTGATACCATTCTAACATCCGGCACCGTGGTCAATCAGGACGGCGAAGGCGTGCGCGACATCGGCCTGATCGGTGGCCGGATCGCCGAAATCGGCACGCTTTCCGGGGCTTCGGCGGCCGAAATGATCGACTGCAAGGGCCTGCATATTTTGCCGGGCGTGATCGACACCCAGGTGCATTTTCGCGAGCCGGGCCTGACCCACAAGGAGGATCTCGAAACCGGCTCGCGCAGCGCGGTGATGGGCGGCGTGACGGCAGTATTCGAGATGCCCAACACCAATCCCTTGACCGTCGATGAGCCGACCTTCACCGACAAGGTGACGCGTGGCCGCCACCGCATGCACTGCGATTTCGCGTTCTTCATCGGCGGCACCCGCGAGAATGTGCAGGATTTGCCGGAACTGGAGCGCGCGCCCGGCTGCGCCGGCGTCAAGGTGTTCATCGGCTCGTCCACCGGCGCGCTGCTGGTCGAGGACGACGAAAGCCTGCGGCGGATTTTCGAGGTGATTCGTCGCCGCGCCGCCTTTCATGCCGAAGACGAATACCGCCTCAACGACCGCAAGGGGCTGCGCGTCGAAGGCGATCCGCGCTCGCATCCGATATGGCGCGACGAGACCGCGGCACTGCTCGCAACCCGGCGCCTGGTCAAGCTCGCCCATGAGACCGGCAAGCGGATTCACGTGCTTCATATTTCGACCAAAGAGGAGATCGAGTTCCTCCGGGATCACAAGGATGTCGCCTCCTGCGAAGCGACCCCGCATCACCTCACGCTGGTCGCGCCCGAATGCTATCAGCGGCTCGGCACCCGTGCGCAGATGAATCCGCCGGTGCGATCGGCTGATCATCGCGACGGCATCTGGCGCGGCATCGCGCAAGGTATTGTCGACGTGCTCGGTTCCGACCACGCCCCGCATACGCTGGAGGAAAAGGCAAAAACCTATCCGGCGTCGCCCTCGGGCATGACCGGCGTGCAGACGCTGGTGCCGCTGATGCTCGATCACGTCAATGCCGGCCGGTTGTCGCTGGCCAGATTCGTCGATCTCACCAGCGCCGGCCCCGCAAGGTTGTACAACATCGCCTGCAAGGGCCGGATCGCGGCGGGCTATGATGCCGACTTCACCGTGGTCGACCTCAAGCGCAGCGAAACCATCACCGACAAATGGATCGCCTCGCGTGCAGGCTGGACGCCCTATGACGGCCTGCGCGTCACCGGCTGGCCGGTCGGCACCGTCGTGCGCGGCCGCCGCGTGATGTGGCAGGGCGAACTGGCCACGCCAGCGACCGGCGAGCCGGTGCGTTTCCTGGAGACGCTGCGGCCTTGACGACAGGTCGTAGCCCCGATGGAGCGCAGCGCAATCCGGGAATCGCGATGCGGATGGGACGGCCCCGGATTTCGCTGCGCTGCATCCGGGCTACGAATTTGCCTTGACGAGGCCTCTACTGCTTGGCCAGCGAGATCGAGAATTCACCGGTGCGGACGCGGTCGGACAGGCCTTCGGCGAATTTCGCCACGGCGTCTTCGCCGTAGGTTCCGACCA
This sequence comes from Bradyrhizobium sp., assembly GCA_039935515.1. Classification (GTDB taxonomy): domain Bacteria; phylum Pseudomonadota; class Alphaproteobacteria; order Rhizobiales; family Xanthobacteraceae; genus Bradyrhizobium. The sequence goes on along the minus strand of JBDTKD010000644.1, from coordinate 2,007 downwards.
GTTCGGCAAGCGCTGCGAACAGGCTGGCCTGCGCCAGGCAGTCGCCATCCACGCCGTCGTGACGCGCCTCGGCCCAGGCTTCGTTGAGATAGCTGAGCGCGGCCTGCTTCTGTTCATGATCCGGCAGCGGATCGCGGGCGGTAGTGAAGGACGCTGAATGGCTCATGAAACTCAACAGGCTGGGGGCGCCACCCCAGGTGGGCCGCGCCGAATGCCCGAGGTGTAGCATGCAGGGCTGTTCCGCCTAGGCCACATCTTTAGGAAAGGTTAACGGCGCTTTCGTTATTTGACGAGGTATTGGCGGCAGCCCGCAGGTACTAAAACTCGCTAGTTGGCGTAACGGGCGGTCAGGTCGCGCGAGATCTTCGAGCCTTCCTCGATATAGCGGCGAATCGCGACCGCGGCGGCCGGGGTGCAGGTGCGGTAAGTCTGCTGGAATCCGTTATAACCGCGGTTGAAGCCGGCGATCATCCGCGCGCGGCGGTCGCCCGAGGGGGTTTCGGCGTCGATCAGGGCCTGCATTTCGTTGCGCCATTTCAGGCCTTCATTGGCGCCGCAAATGCCACGCAAATAGTGCAGGGTACCGAGGATTTCGGCCAGCCGCTGCAAGTCGCCGTCGAAGGGCGCAGGCGCGTCCTCGGCCCGCGCCAGGCCAAGACTGCACGCCGACAGGAAGATGAGAGCGGCCAGAAATTTCTTGCGCATGATCGGTCCGGGACCGGCAGGGTATGCCTTTTCAATGCGCTGGAAGCAAGGCGCGGAAGGCTGCCGGCTATAGCGTTTTCGAGCGAAGTGGGTCCCGGTTCGCGTGAAGAAAACGCGTCAAAACAAGAGACTAAAGCCCGGTTCTGATTCAATCAGAACCGGGCTTTAGCTACGGATCAGGCGCCACGCCGCCGCAACGACCTCCTCGAGGCCGCCGGTGAGCTTGAGATCGCCGAATGCGCCGGGCGCAAGCCATTTGAAATCGTCGAGCTCGTCGTTGAGGACCGGTTCCCCGCCAATCCAGCGTGCCGCAAATGACATGATCAGGTAATGCCCGCCGCGAGAGGTTTCCGGCAGCACCTCACGCCATCCGGCGAGCCCGACAATCTCGATCTTCAGCCCGGTTTCCTCGTCGATCTCACGATGCAGGGCTGTGTGCAGCGACTCGCCGAATTCGACACGGCCGCCGGGCAGGGAATAGAAGCCGTTGGCCGGCGAGCGCGCCCGACGCACCAGCAGGATGCGGCCGTCGCGAAAGATCGCGCCGCTGACGGCGAGTTGGGGGTGCGACGGCGGGACCGGCGTTGCCACGGCACTCACCCGCTCGCCATGATGGTATCGACGTCGGCTTCGGAGCCGCCATTGATGATGCTGCCGGCCAGCGCGACTAGCGGCTTCATCCAGCCGGTGGCCTGCTCGGCGAGTTCGGCGCGGGTCCTGTCCTGGCTGACGCCGCGTATGGCGGCGCTCACGGCGGTGAGAATGGAGATCATGGCGCTGGTGATGTTGTCGAACTCGGCGCGGATGCTGGAGTCGGCCGAGTCATAGGCCTCGATGGCGAGCTCGCGCGCCCTGAAATTCGAGGCCATGAAATGCTCGCGGTAGGATCGCGGACGCCAGCGCAGGAATTCCTCGGCGGATTCCGGCAGATCGGGAATCATCTCGAGCAACATGATGGCTTCGTTGAAATGATTCAGGTAATCGGTGGCGAGACCGGTGCGGGGATTGATGTTGGCGACGCGCAGCCGGGCCGCGCGGACCTCCTCATGGAGGCGGCCGGCGGGTCGCGGCGTCGGGCGATCGGATCGCGCGGGAGGTGGGGAGGCCGTCGAGGTCATCTGGCCTAGCTTTAACGCTTGGGGTTAATAAGGTGTTGAACAGATGCCTATCTGGACCACAGAATGTGCGGACGCTTTGTAATTACCTCGCCGCCGGCGGCCTTGCGGCAGATTTTTGGCTATATCGAGCAGCCGAATTTCCCGCCAAGGCACAACATTGCGCCGACCCAGCCGATCCCGGTGG
>JBDTKD010000643.1:0-6472 GCA_039935515.1 Bradyrhizobium sp. | reverse complement strand
GATAGGTCACGGCGGTCTCCCTTGGGTCGCGCTCGCCGTCCACGACGAGAAGGTGTCGTTGATTGATGGCTTGCTGCCGCGGCGGTCCGGTGTGAACCAATCATGGATATAGCACATCGGGGATATCGCCGACGCGCGTCCGGAAGGCGAAACTATCGCTCTATTCCGCGGCTTCCGACAGCACCGAACGCGGCATGAGGGCGAGCCAGCCTTCGAGAAAATGCTTCAGCCAGGCGCGCTCGGTGACGTCATGGACCGCGCGGTCGGCGAAGTGGCGATGGCGCGGACGCGCACCCGGTGCATCCATGCGGTCATGGCCGCGCGTGATCCAGCAATGCATCATGGCGTAAGTCACATCGGGATGAAACTGGAAGCCGAAGGCATGTCCGGACCGGAAGGCCTGCACCGGAAAATCGTCGCCTTCCGCGAGCAGTTCGGTGCCGCCGGGCAAATCGAACCCTTCGCGATGCCAGTGGTAAACATGGCTTGGCCAGTCCGGGCAGAGCGCCAATCCCTCTGCGGTCGGGCGCACCGGGTAGTAGCCGATCTGGGTCAGGCCTTGTGGATGCGGCGCGACCCTGGCGCCGAGCTGTTTCGCGAGCATTTGCGCGCCCAGGCAAATGCCCAGAAACGGGCGCTGCTCCCGCAGCGGAATCTCGATCCAGTCGATCTCGCGGTGGACATGGTCGTCCGGGTCGTTGGCGCTCATCGGACCGCCAAAAATGACCGCGCCGGCGTGGTCATCGAGCGTTTTGGGCAGCGCATCGCCAAACCGCGGTCGCCTGATATCCAGCCTGTATCCGAGCGCGCGCAGCGCATTACCGACCCGGCCCGGAGTCGAGTTCTCCTGATGCAGGACGACCAGGACCGGCAGCAGGGAGGCCGTACCTGGCCGTGCGGCAATCGCTGGCCTTACGCCGGGGAAAGCCGTCACGCGCGCGGCGCCATTTTTCGACCTGAACGACATCGACCTTGCTTCGCTTACGGCCTCGAAGCCGGAATCATAGCCAATTGATCCTTAATGAGATGTGAGTTCGCGCACACTTGTCGCGAATATGGAAAGCAAATCGCGGGCCAGAATCCGGCCGCGATGCTGGTTGCTCAGCGCCGGCGCAGCTGAAGGCGGCCGACCGCCCCAAGGATGAAACCGCGGGGAAACAGCCGCAGCAGCAGCGGCACCATCTTGATGCCGAGGCCAGGCAGCACGGCGCGCTGGTTGGCCATCAGGCCGTGGTAGCCCGCCTTGGCGACGTCCGCCGCGGTGACATTGAGCATCGCCGAGTCATAGCCGGGCGTAAACCCTGCCCGAACCTGGAATTCCGACGGCACCGGACCAGGACAGAGCGCGGTCACGCGAACGCCGCGGCCGGCAAGCTCCCGGCGCAGCGCTTCGGTGAAGGACAGCACGTAGGCCTTGGAGGCGTAGTAGACCGCCATCCCCGGGCCGGGCAGAAAACCGGCGATCGAGCTGACATTGAGGATGCCGCCGCGATGCCGAATGAGACTGTCGGAGAACCGCAGCGACAAATCGGTCAACGCGCGGATGTTGACGGCGATGATGTCGAGTTGCTCGGCGCGATCCATTTCGATCGCGTTGCCGAACAGGCCGAAGCCCGCATTGTTGACGACGAACTCGACCTCTGCGCCTTCGGCAGCCAGCGCGGCCGCTATCCGTTCGCCCGCATCGGCGTGTCTGAGATCGCATGGAATGACCATCGGCGCTGCGCCGCCGGCGTCGGCAATTTCCGCCGCGAGCGCGGTCAGACGCGCGGTCCGCCGTGCGACGAGTGCGACGCGATGGCCGTTCGATGCGAAAACGCGCGCCAGCTCGGCGCCTATGCCAGCCGAGGCACCGGTAATCAGCGTCACACGCTCGGTCACGATTCGATGCTCTTAGTTCAATGGCAGATCAAAAATACGGCTCGGACCACAACGAGAGCATATGCCTCCGGTGGGGCGCAAGCCTTCTGCAATCATATGACGTATTCAAATGCCGTGGGCTGCGGAATTATTGAGCAACATTTCGCGGCGGCCGCAATTGGCGGGGCGCCGATCGCAGACTACATTAAAGTTTCTTCATGTCCCGATGCCATCGGCATGTCGGCTTGCCGCGTCCGCGATGTCCGAATCGCCCTTGACCGCGGCCGGCAGCGCGCCGGCAACGCGGTGCTTGAGATCGATGCGGTCGCGGGAGGACACGCCGAGCAGATCGGCCGCGCGCCACACCACATTGTCCTCGAACTCGCTGACCTCGCCGTCGGCATAAACCAGTTCCCACATCATTTCGACGATGCGGAGTCTGCCTTCCTCGTTCACCGAACGCATGATGACGCTGGTGAAATGGAAGAGGTCGACCGCCTCGCCCTCGACCAGTGTCGCCGATGCGATCAATTGATCGGCGGTGCCGGGATCAAGCCGGAAGCTGGATTCGAGCAGGCTGTGGAGCTTGCGCTTTTCAACGTCGGACGGTTCGCCGTCGAGCGAAATGACGTGAATCAGCAGCGCCGTTGCCGCGAGGCGATAGCCGGTATCGTCAAATGCCCGATCGTGCTGCGCGGCGGGAGAAACGACCTCGGCAATGAATTGGCGTAGTCCGTCCAGCATCGAAGTCTACCTTGTGGGTGGGAGCCTGTCGGGCGCCGCATCGACGGCACGGCGAATATATGGGCCGAGAAATCAACCGACGCAATCCGTGCCGGTTCCCTGGGGGCCGCATTACCTTTTGGCAAGATCAGGGGATCTCGTACACTACCATCTTGTCGGCGATGCCGCGCAGCGCGGCCTGCTTCTGGATCGGCGTGATCGCCTCCCTGTCCAGGATGGCGGTCACCGCCGGCGCGTCGATCACCGATCCGGTGACATGGATCGCATGCGAGGTCGACAGGCCCTGCACCCGTGCCGCAATGTTGACGGTCTGGCCGAAATAATCCTGCCGCTCGTTGAGCATGACCGCGAGACACGAACCTTCATGGATGCCGATCTTGACCACGAGATCCCGGGTCCCGCGTTCGACATTGAGTTTTTCCATCGCGGCGCGGATCCGCAGCCCCGCCGCCAGCGCCTGCTCGGGGCGATTGAAGGTCGCCATCACGGCATCGCCGATCGTCTTCACGACCGCGCCCTTCTCCGAAGATATGATTTCCAGCAGCGCGTGGAAATGCGCGCGCACGAGGTCGAAGGCGACGAGGTCGCCGACCCGCTCGTACAGCGCGGTAGAGCCCTTGAGGTCGGTGAACAGGAAGGTCAGCGAGGTGATCTTGAGGCGCTGGTCGATGTTGAGATTGTCGGCCTTGTAGACGTCGCGGAAGGTCTGGTTGGTCAGTATCCGCTTCGCGGTGAGGAACGGCTTGCGCTTGCCTATCAGATGATGGAGCGCCTCGGCGGCGATGAACACCGATGGCAGCACCCGGACGTCGGTCTGGTTGTCGAGCGACAGCCGCAGCGGCCCCGGACGCAACGTCATCGTTCCGACCGGCGCCTGAATCCTGTTGTAGATCAGCGACAATTGCTGACGTTCCCTGGTCGGATCGCCCTGCACGTCGATGAACTGAGCGGCATGCGTCACCGGCTCGAACACGATAATGAAATTCGGCGGCAACTGCAGCGACAGCACCGCCTTTTCTCTCGGCGGCAATTCCAGCGCATCCAGCACCACGTCGTTGGAGAGCGAATCGAACGATTCCTCGTTGAGATCGACGCCCGAACTCCAGAACACCTGCTTGAAATAGTCCCAGATCGGCAACGTGTTGGGGTCATGCGCTGCGATCCGCCGCACTTGCGGGTTGACCGTGAAGGCGACCTCGACCTGTTCGTCGACCGAGGCCTCATAGCCGCAGGCGCATAATCCGCAATGATAGTCGTCATGGCGCAGCGATTTCAGTGTGCTATGGGCATCGAGCACGCCGCCGCAGCCGGGACAGAGCACGTTCCAGGTGAGGTCGAACAGCCCGAGCCGCGACGCGTGCAGAAAGCCGGAGATCACCCGCTCTTCGTCAAGCCCGGTCCGGGTCGAGAAATCCAGCACGTTGATCCGGTTAAGCTCGCTATCCTGACCTTTCTCGATCAGGTTCAGGATGGCGTCGGCCACCGACGGATCGGCGGTCTGCTTCAAGACCGAAAACTGCGCCTGGACATTTCTCATGGCGGAAACCTAGATCAGATCGCGAAAGCTTCCAAACAATGGCTTGTCACCGAGCCGTGATGCGGAATTGTGGCGAGCGGTCGGGCTGCGTCGTCACCACCCCGATCGGTAGCACCGGCTCGTGGTCGACAAGCCCGACCCGGAACGCGCCGATCAACCTGGCGAGCGCCAGCGTGGCCTCCACCAGCGCGAAATGCGCGCCGATGCAGACGCGCGGGCCGACCCCGAACGGCAGATAGGCAAACCGATCGGGCGGGGGCGCCGGCGCCATGAAGCGGGACGGGACGAACGCATCCGGATCGCTCCACAGCCTTTCATGCCGGTGCAGCAGCCAGGGCGCGATCAGGATCACATCCCTCTTGTTGACCGGAAGGCCGGCGACACTATCCGGCGCGGTCGCCGCCCGCGCAATCAGGAAGGCGGGCGGATAGAGCCGCATCGTTTCGTCGATCACGGCGCGGGTGAATTTCAACCGCTCCAGTTCGAGGCCGCCCTCGACCGAAGCGCTCTCGACCTCGGCGGCCACCCGGCCCTGGGTCTCAGGGTCGAGTGCGAGCAGATAGAGCGACCAGAACAGCGCCGTCGCCGTCGTCTCATGGCCGGCGAGGATCATGGTCGCGACCTGGTCGCCAAGCTGCGCGTCGGTGAAGGATTCGCCGGTCTCGGGATCGCGTGCGGCGTCCATCAGGTCGAACAGGTCGCGCGGCGGCGCGCCCTCCTTCTTGCCGGCGGCGCGGCGTTCCGCCATCAGCATGGCGACGAACGCCGTCCATCGCCGGCGGAAACGGGCGCGGGCGAAGTCCTGCGGGCTCGGCCACGCCAGCGGCAGCAGCAGATCGAGAAAATGCGGCCGGGCCAGCCGGGTGCCGTACTCCATCACGAAGTCGCGCAACGCCGCACCGTGGCGGCCCATGCCGAGCGAAAACATGGTGCGCCCGGCAATCTCGAGCGTCATCCGCTGCATCGCCCCGCGCAGGTCGACGGCCTCGGTGCTCGTCTCTCGAAGTTTTGCAATCGTCTCGTCGACGACGGCGATCATGTGGGGCACCAGCGGCGCGACGGCGCGCGGCGTGAAGGCCGGCGCCAGGATTCGGCGCTGATGCTTCCAGGCGCGGCCCTCGGAGATCAAAAGCCCCACGCCGAGCATCGGACGCAACACCCGGATGCTGGGCGGGGTGCGGGTGTAATTCTCGTAATTGTCGACCAGCACATGCCGGATGGCGTCCGGCGTGTTGAGGATGAAGCTGCTGCGCCCAAAGAAGCGGCCCTGGATGACGTCGTCCTGATAGGCCCGTGGTCCCCAGGTCGCGATCGCGCTTTGGCGCATCGCCGCCATCCGCCCGAGTGCGGTCATGTCCGCGGCGGCGCGCGGAGGGCTGGGGGGCACCAGCGGCCGGCGTGTCGCGGGCGTGTCCCGGGCTTCGGCTACGCTCACGGTTGGACCTCGCAAGGAAGGGCACGACAGGGAGCAGCTAATAAGTGAGTTCGGCAACCGCAATCCTGTTTTCCGAGGCCGGCCACGCCCGCGCCACGATCCGCTCCAGGTTGAAAAGGCCGGCGACCGGACGCCCGGTCTCTGCGGCCGAAAGCCGCAAGGTGGTGAGCGAATCGGTCGGTACGCCCGGCTTGACGTCGGTCGGCTCCTTGCCGTCGAACAGCACGATATCGCGGGGCAGGCCAAAATAGCCTCGCGGTCGCGACATCAGGACGACGCAACCGGCGCCGTCGTCCGCCGGGCCCAAGGCGCGCGCGGCGCGAAGATGCACGATATCGGAGGAGCGCGGAAACGGCGACCGGTAGAAATGCGTGGTGGTCGATCCGGCCGCCGTCAGTACCATCTCGAGACACCAGGCCGGATCGACCTGCGCCGGGCCCCAGCGGCCATCGGCGCCGGTCTGTGAGCTGTGAAGGGCGGCGCCGATCCGTTCGCCACTATGGGGCGACACCCGGTAGACCTCGACGGAAGCGCCGCCGACCGGACGATTGGTCTGAATACCGCCGGGCGTGCCGGTGACGAGGCCGCTCAGTTTGACCTCTGCCTGCGGCGCGATCGCGATCCGGTCCGGTTCGCGGCCGGCGATGAACTTGTAGATTTCGCGGAAGGCGCGCGGCGAATACGCCGTCTCGCGATGGTCGACGGCGCCGAGCACCAGATTGGTGGCGCCTTTGAGCGCGGGGCCTTCCGCCGTGACGCCGGTCGGCACGCCGGGCTTGCCGATGAAGCGCCCGTCGGCCTGGGCGTACTTGTCCATGCCGTCGCTGCGCAGGGTCAGGAACGCGGTCCCCGGCGTCACCTCGCTGTCGCCCTCGTTGAGTCCGCGCAGGAACGGA
>JBDTKD010000642.1:0-4481 GCA_039935515.1 Bradyrhizobium sp. | reverse complement strand
GCCAGCCGATGGTGCCGTAATCCGGCGCCAGCACGCAGCCGGCCCCGACCCGGTCGCGAACCGCCGCGATCCTGGCGGCGAGCTCGCGCCAGCCGACGCCGACGCTGCGCACGGTGGCGTCGCGGCGATAGCCCGACAACGCGCCGGTGTTGGCCTGCACGACGAGAAGCGCAAACATCAGCACGGCCGAGGGTGCCGCCCAGCGCAGGCAGAAGTCGACGGTGCGCTGCCCGCGCGCGTCCCATCGCACCACATCGGCGGCGACCGCGGCCGCGATCGCGAACGCCGGATAGACCGGGGCGAACCAGTTGGCCTCGACCCGGGCGTGCAGCGAATGCCAGATGAAATACGCGACAATGGTCCAGAACATGGTGTTGATCAGCATGCGCGCGGCCAACGCGCCAGCGGTGCGCCGCCACAGCGCATAAAGCCCCATCGCGCCGAGCATCCACACCAGCGGGGTTGCGAACGCGATCTGGGTCGGGATCACCTCGCCGATGAAGCCCAGGCTGAAATCCTCGAAGCGGGCGCGGCCGAGCTGCTTGATGAAGGACACCCATTGATGATCGGCGTTCCAGACAAGGACCGGTGCAAACAGCGCCAGGGCCACGAGGCCGCCGAGATAGGGCCATGGACTGATCAGCCAGCGCCGCAACCCGGGAACGCTGGCCAGCCAGATCAGGATCGCCGGGCCGAAAAACAGCGCGGTATATTTCGACAGCAAGGCGGCGCCGACCGCGGCCCCGACCGCGAGCCACCACACGCCGCGTCCGCTGTCCAGGACCCTCGCGAGACAGAACAGCACGAAGCTCGAGGCCACCAGCAGCGGCGCATCCGGGGTGACGATCATGGTGCCGACCGCCGCCATCAGCGTCACGTTGAGCAGGATGGTCGCGGTCGAGCCCACGCGAGCGCCGCCGAACAGGATCGCGGCCGTGCGATACACCGCCCAGCTCATCGGCAGCGCCAGCAGGATCGCGACCAGCCGCACGCCCAGTTCGGTATCGCCGGCGATCATGGTGCCGAGACGTATCACCAGCGCAACCATCGGCGGATGATCATAGTAGCCGCCGGCGAGATGCTTCGACCACATCCAGTAATAGGCCTCGTCGAAGGTCAGCGGCGTCCAGGCCGCAGCGACCAGCCGCAACGCCACCAGCGCCAGGATCGCGAGCGCGGTGGTGCGGGCGAGCCGGGCCTCGCTGGGGCTCATCGGACGTTCATCGCCGGCGCCAGACGAACAGCCCGGACATCGCGTAGTTCCAGACCACGCCCATCAGGGCGCCGGCCGCGCCGGCGAGCCACCAGATCGGCTCCTGATCGTAGACCGAGAACGCGACGCCGACATTGGCGGCGAGCCCGACGCTGCAGACGAGGTAAAACACCAATAGCCCGCGCAGCAGCGCGAGCCCGCTCAGCCGCTGGTCGCGGTAGGTGAGAAAATTGTTGAGGATGAAGTTGCTGGTCATGGCGGAGAACGCGCCGCAGCCCTGCGCCGCCGCGAACGGCAGGTGAAAGCCCCGCAGCGCGACGAACAGCCCGGCAAAATGCACCAGAATGCCGATCGATCCGACCGTCGCAAACAACAGGAAGCGCAGCGACACGGCATCATGGGTCAGCTTTGCCAGCACCAGCCCCAGGAAATCCAGCGCCACCATGGAATCGAGCTTGCTTTCGCCGTGCAGCCGCGCGGCGAAACTGTAGGGAATTTCCTTGATCCGCAGATGGCCGCGCGCGGTAGCCACGATATCGAGCAGGATCTTGAAGCCCTGGGTCGAGAGCTGCGGCGCCAATTGCTCGAAGCGATCGCGCCGGATCATGAAGAAGCCGCTCATGGGATCGGCGACCTTGACCCGCAGCACACGCCGTGCGAGTTCGGTTGCGAATGCGCTGGCGCCGGCGCGCTGCCGGTCGAAACTGTCGGCGTTGCCGCCCTCGATGTAGCGGCTGCCGATCACCAGATCGAATTCGCCGCCCCGCAGCAGCGCCAGCATCTTCGGCAACTGGGTTTCGTCATGCTGCAGGTCGGCGTCGATCACGGCGGCGCAAGGTGCGCTGGATGCGAGGATCCCTTCGATGCAGGCGCCGGACAAACCGCGCCGTCCGACGCGCCTGAGGCAGCGGACCCGGCTGTCCTGGCGGGCGAGGCCCCGCACTACATCCCAGGTGCCATCCGGCGAATTGTCATCGACAAAGATGACCTCCCAGGCGGTGCCCGCCAGCGCCGTCTCCAGCCGTCGAAACAGCGTGGTAACGTTGTCGCACTCGTTGAAGGTCGGGACGATGACCGAAAGCTGAGGCGCGACATCGGCCTGAAGCGGGGATTCGGAGCCCGGTCTGATGGCTTCATTCATGCGGCAAGCGTATATCCGCAGCCCCCAGCGATGCCAAGGCGCAGGTCAGAAACCGGTGCGTAAGGGGCGAAACAGCCAAAACGGGCCTAAAAATGCCAACGACCACGAACAACAGGCGCGCGTACATCCGGCGCATCCCAGCCATTCAGTGGTCGTCCCAGCGCCGGAGCTATCAAGCATCGACGTCGCCGTTGGATGCAACATAGGGACGATCGCCGCAATGTGCAAGGGGCGTGCTGTGGGACGCGCAGGACGACGCGCGGTTAAGCCTACTGCGGCACATCGCGCACCACCGGGCCCCGAACCGGCGGCGCTGTGGCAACCGGTGCGGCGGGCTCGGCCTTTTGGGCCTGTGGAGCGGGTTTTCCCATTTGACCGAGCGGGCCGTAGACGATGGCTGCGACCAGTGCGATCACGGCGACGATGCCACCCAATATGCCCGCTAGCTTTTCCGAGTTCATCGCAATGTTTCCTGGCTGCTTCCGAACGGTCCGATGGAGCGGTTGATAAACCCGCGATGGTTATTTCGACGCCGCCTTGTGCTTGGCGAAGGCGGTGGTGACGTCCTTTTGCGCCAGCGCGATGGCGTTGTTGGCGCTCGTGATATGGGCGTCGGCGTCGACATTGGGGAACTGCAGCGCCAGGTAGTCGACCAGCGCGACCCGGAAACTCTGCCGTTCCGAAGGACAGACATCGGCGATATGCCGGGTGAAATCCTGGTCCGACATCTGCTTGTTGCCGTCCTCGTTGTATTCCTGGGCCAGGCAATTCCAGTAGGTGTCGCGCCCCGAAATCGCCAACCGGTGGGCATCGTCGAGTTCATTGGCCATCGCCGCCGAAGCCGTCATCGCCAGAGCCGCCGCCACCACAACCATCCGCATCCTGTTCTCCTTTTTGGCCTATCCTAGCGTGAATGAGCGCTACTTTACACCCGCGTCGACGCAGGTTGCATCCGCGTGGTTTCGATAGCGTCAGGCCGCCCCCGCCGGAGCGACTCTGCCGAATTACGCCGCCGTATCCGGTGGCCTCATGGTTCGAGACGGCGCAAAAGCGCCTCCTCACCATGAGGGGCGGACTTGCTCCTCTCCAGACCTCGTCCTGAGGGCCGCGCACTTGCGCGGCGTCTCGAAGGATGAAGCCACAGTGCCGGAAAATCAGCTAAAGCTCGCCGTGCGCCATCGAGGTCGCAAAAAAACGGCGCCAGCGGCAGCAATGTCATTTCCGATTGCGACCACGCGGTCTCATTTGATCAACTCGTCGGCGCGACCCAGCAGCGCCAGCGGCACGGTGATACCGAGCGCCTTCGCGGCCTTGAGGTTGATGCGCAGCTCGACTTTGGTTGCCTGCTGGACCGGCAGGTCCGCCGGCTTTTCACCCGTGAGAATGCGACCCACATAACCACCGGCAAGACGGTAAGTGTCGACGATATCGGAGCCATAGCTGATGAGGCCGCCGGCCACGACAAACGTACGGTTTGCGCCCACCGCTGGCACCGCGTGCCGGGCCGCCAGCGCGGCAAGCTGCTCACCCCGGTTGGCGGAGATGGCCGTCCCGGCGTTGATCACGAGCCCGCTCGCCCGCGACCGGCTGATCTCCGCGAATACCGAATCGAAGTCACTTTCGGCGCTGACATTCAAGACGCGCAATTCCAACCCGAGCGTTCGCGCCGCCGCCAGCATTTGATCCGCGGTGGTCTTCGCCACGGCGGGATCGCTCGGGTCGACCAGCAACGCCATCACGCGTGCCGTCGGAAGTAACTCATGCAACAATTCCAGCCGCTTCGACGCGACTTCCGGGTTCGTTCGGGTGACCCCCGTGACGTTGCCGCCCGGCCGGTCCAGGCTGGCGACGAGGCCGAGTTGGACCGGATCGCCGGCGGTTTCAAACACGATCGGAACGGTCGCAGTCGCCGCCTTTGCCGCCAATGCCGCCGGCGTGCCGGTGGCGGCGATGACCGCGACCTGACGCTGCACCAGGTCGGCCGCCAGCGCCGGCAGGCGGTCATTTTGGCCCTCGGCCCAGCGGTATTCGACTGTCACGTTGCGACCGTCGACAAACCCGGCCTCACCGAGCCCATCGAGAAATGCCGCCACCCGCGCAGCGTAACTCTGCGCCGACGCGGCATTG
>JBDTKD010000641.1:0-4327 GCA_039935515.1 Bradyrhizobium sp. | reverse complement strand
GGCTATGTCATCGAGCATTTGGCGGATGACGATGCGGTGCTGGTGATCGACGAGACCGGCTTTCTCAAACAGGGCAAAGCGTCATGCGGCGTGGCGCGGCAATACACGGGTTCGGCAGGCAAGATTACCAACTGCCAGATCGGCGTCTTCGCTACCTACGTTTCGCGTCATGGTCATGCGTTCATCGATCGCGCGCTGTACCTTCCGAAGGAATGGACCGACGATCCAGATCGTCTGGAAGCCACCTATGTGCCTGCCGATGCCGGCTTTGCGACCAAACCAAAGCTGGCGACGAGAATGATCGCCCGCGCGATAGCCGCGTCTGTACCATTCAAGTGGGTTGCCGGCGATACCGTCTACGGCGTTGGCGACATCGAACAGCAACTACGCCGGGCCGGCAAAGGCTACGTGCTTGGGGTCAGCAGCGCTCATGTGTTCCGGTCCTGGGGCAAGCGGTCGCCGGTCGCCGGTACCGCCGCAGACCTCGCCCGGACCCGGCGCCCGTCCGAATGGAAGCGCCTGTCGGCGGGAGCCGGAACCAAAGGACCGCGGCTGCACGATTGGTGCTATCTCGAATTGGCCGATCTCGAGGCCGGGCAATTCAACCGTGCAAATGATGGTTTGTGGACGCGCGGTCTACTGATCCGTCGTCGCATCGCCGACGGTGACCTCGCCTTCTTCACCACCTGGTGTCCGGCGGGAACATCCATTGAAACGCTGGTCGCGGTCGAAGGCCATCGCTGGGCGATCGAGGACAGCTTTGAGACCGCGAAAAACGAGTTCGGGCTCGATCACAACGAGAGCCGATCCTGGCATGGCTGGCATCGCCACGTGTCGCTGGCGATGCTCGCCTTCGCCATGATGGCCGCGATCCGCCATCGCGCCAATCCGCCGCCGCCCAAAAAAACCAAACGGCGCCCCCCGGCAAAAGCCAAAACCTCACCACCCCGCCGCTGATCCGCTGGTCAATCCAGGAAATCCGCCGCATCGCCGTCAGACTCGCTCGAAACCGTATTCAACCCGCGCATGTCATCGCATGGTCATTCTGGCGAAGGGCTCACCAGGCCGCCGCTCAACGCGCTCACCTCAAAGCAAAAAGACAACTGTAATGTTAGGCGCGATAGCTTTTGGCGCGTTCGCGGGGCTTGGTACAATATATGTTCCGGACCGAACTGGGCAAATTCGGCCGGCTGTATCCCACCGCCAGCATCACCAGCGCTGACGATCGCGACCGGCCACCACGGCCGCGGGCGTGGATAGAGGCCAGAACTCGGCCCTTGCGGGCTTTCCTGGCGCCGCCGATTTAGGCGAAATGGAACCATTGGCCCGGCGAAGCGGTTAGGATTTCCGGGTTCACAGCTTCCGTCATGGCAGGTTCCAATCCCTGCGGGTTGGCTTTGGGTGGCGGTTTGGTGTAAAGCTTGGAGGGTTATGGGCTGGCGAAGGCGGCCCTGCCGCGCCTTTCAGATGACTGTAAGCTATTCAAAAAGCTAACAAAAATGGCTGAGAAGGGTAAGTCCGCTAAGAGTGATATATATCACATAGAACGATCCGGAGCGCATCTAGGTTTCCCAATCAGGTTTCGGCCTGCCGAGATTGCATCCGGCGTCTGGTCTTCGTCGCGCTGATATTGCGCAACCCATCTCGCGTCGGGCATGCGTCCCGACAGACAAAATTGGAACATCGCTGTGACCGTATTTAGTAAGACGCCGCTTCTCGACACGATCCGTACCCCGGACGACCTGCGCCGGCTCAAGGTTGAGCAACTCCGGCAGGTCGCCGACGAGCTGCGCCAGGAAACCATCGATGCCGTCTCGGTCACCGGCGGTCATTTTGGCGCGGGCCTCGGCGTGGTCGAACTGACCACGGCACTGCATTACATCTTCGACACGCCGCGCGACCGCTTGATCTGGGACGTCGGCCACCAGGCCTATCCGCACAAGATTCTGACCGGCCGTCGCGACCGTATCCGCACCCTGCGCACCGGCGGCGGCCTTTCCGGTTTCACCAAGCGAACCGAGAGTGATTACGATCCATTCGGCGCGGCCCACTCCTCGACCTCGATCTCGGCCGGCCTCGGAATGGCCGTGGCGCGGGATCTGTCGGGTGGCAAGAACAACGTGATCTCGGTGATCGGCGACGGCGCGATGTCCGCGGGCATGGCCTATGAGGCCATGAACAATGCCGGCGCCATGAACTCCCGGCTGATCGTCATTCTGAACGACAATGACATGTCGATTGCGCCGCCGGTCGGCGCGATGTCGGCCTATCTGTCGCGGCTGTATTCAGGCAAGACCTACCGCTCGCTCCGCGAGGCGGCCAAGCAGCTCGGCAAGCACCTGCCGAAGGTGATTGCGGATCGTGCCAACCGCGCCGAGGAATATTCCCGCGGCTTCATGGTCGGCGGCGGCACGTTGTTCGAGGAACTCGGCTTCTACTATGTCGGCCCGATCGACGGTCACAATCTCGACCATTTGCTGCCGGTGCTCAGAAACGTCCGTGACATGGAGACCGGCCCGATCCTGGTGCATGTCGTCACGCAGAAGGGCAAAGGCTACCCGCCCGCGGAGGCCTCGGCCGACAAATTTCACGCGGTGGTCAAGTTCGATGTCGCGACCGGCGCGCAGGCCAAGGCCAAGCCGAACGCGCCCGCCTATCAGAACGTCTTCGGTCAGAGCCTCGTCAAGGAAGCCGCGAAGGACGAAAAGATCGTCGGCATTACCGCCGCGATGCCTTCGGGCACCGGCATTGACATCTTCAAAAAGGCCTTTCCGGACCGCACCTTCGATGTCGGCATCGCCGAGCAGCATGCCGTGACCTTCGCCGCCGGCCTTGCGACCGAAGGCTACAAGCCGTTCTGCGCGATCTATTCGACGTTCCTGCAACGCGGCTACGACCAGATCGTCCATGACGTCGCGATCCAGAGCCTGCCGGTGCGCTTTGCCATCGATCGGGCCGGCCTCGTCGGCGCCGACGGCGCTACCCACGCCGGTTCCTTCGACAACGCCTATCTCGGCTGCCTGCCCAATTTCGTCATCATGGCTGCATCGGATGAGGCCGAACTGGTGCACATGGTTGCGACCCAGGTCGCGATCAATGATCGTCCGAGCGCGGTGCGCTACCCGCGCGGCGAGGGCCGCGGCGTCGAGATGCCCGAAGCCGGGGTCGCGCTCGAGGTCGGAAAGGGCCGCATCGTCCGCCAGGGCAACAAGATCGCATTGCTGGCGTTCGGCACCCGCCTTGGCGAATGCGAGAAGGCCGCCGACGAATTGGCGGCGCATGGACTGTCCACCACCATTGCCGATGCTCGCTTCATGAAGCCGCTCGACGTCGAGCTGGTGCTGAAACTGGCGCGCGAACACGATGTCCTTCTCACCATCGAGGAAGGTGCGATCGGCGGCTTCGGCTCGCATGTCATGCAGACACTGGCCGAGCACGGCATGCTCGATGGCGGCCTGCGGATGCGGGCGATGGTGCTGCCCGACGTATTCTTCGACCACGACACCCCGAACGCGATGTACGCCCGCGCCGGCCTCGACGCCAAGGGGATCGTCGCCAAGGTGTTCGAATCGCTCGGCAAGGATTTCAAGGCCGAGGTGGTGAAGCTGGCGTGACCGCTTCCGGCTCCTGCCGCCAGCGCGGCAGCACGGCATCTTCACGGTCCGGATCGAACGCTGTCCAGACGGGAGACCCGCGTGTCCTCTCTCCGCAAGCGCGCGGACATGTTGCTGGTCGAGCGCGGCTTGTTCGAGAGCCGGGCGCGCGCCCGGGCCGCGATCGAAGCCGGCCATGTGACCGCCAATGACAAGCCGGTGCTGAAGGCGTCGGAGGGCATCGCCGCCGACGCCGTCCTGCGCGCCGAGCCGGCGCATCCCTTTGTTTCGCGGGGCGGCGTCAAACTCGCGGGCGCGCTCGAGCAGTATCCGTTCGAGATCGAGGATCACGTCTGTCTCGACGTCGGCGCATCGACCGGCGGCTTCACCGAAGTATTGCTCGCCAATGGCGCCAGCCTGGTGTTCGCAATCGATGTCGGGCGTAACCAGTTGCATCCCTCGCTGCACGGCCATCCCAAACTGGTGTCGATGGAGCAGACCGATATCCGGAAGCTTGAGGGCAAGCGCCTGCCGCAGCGGCCCGACATCGTCGTCATCGACGTCAGTTTCATTTCATTGAAGGCCGTGCTGCCGGTGGCGCTGTCGCTCGCGGCAGCGCCGATGCATCTGCTGGCCCTGATCAAACCGCAATTCGAGGCCCCAAGAAAGCATTCCAGGCGCGGCATCGTCCGCGACGCCGCGATTCACCAGGCGACCTGCGACGATATCGCGGC
>JBDTKD010000640.1:0-10338 GCA_039935515.1 Bradyrhizobium sp. | reverse complement strand
ACCATCAACCCGTCGGGTGGCGATCTCGGCGCCCTTGTTCCGCTCGAGCACGCGGTGCTGGCGCGCAACGCGTCCGACGAGCGGCGCACGCAGGTGTTTGCGCGCTATAGCCTGATCGGGGCGCTTTGCACCGCAGCCGGATCGCTTGCAGCATCAGCGCCTGATTTCCTCGTTTCGCACGGCACCACGAAGCTCGGCGCGTTCCGGATCATGTTCTATGCCTATGCTGCGCTCGGCGTTTGCAGCGCGCTACTCTATCGTCGGGTCCCGCACGTACGTGCCGAAGAAAACGTCCGGCCGGCGCCGCTGGGACCTTCGCGCGCAACGGTCTACAAGCTCGCCACGCTGTTCAGCGTCGATGCCTTCGCCGGCGGATTCGTTGCCCAATCCCTGCTGGTGCTCTGGCTGTTCGAGCGTTTTGACCTGTCGCTATCCGCGGCGGGATTGTTTTTCTTCTGGTCGAGCACGCTGAGTGCCTTTTCCTATCCGGTCGCGGCCTGGATCGCGAAGCGCGTCGGCCTCGTCAACACCATGGTGTTTACCCACATTCCTTCCAGCGTATTCCTGATACTCGCGGCGTTCTCGCCTAACCTGTACGTGGCGCTCGGGCTTTTGCTGTTGCGCTCGGCCTTGTCGCAGATGGATGTCCCGACCCGCACATCCTACGTCATGGCGGTTGTCACACCCGCGGAGCGTCCCGCCGCCGCGAGTGTCACCGCCGTACCGCGCAGCCTTGCGTCCGCGATCAGCCCGGCCCTATCCGGCGCGCTGCTGACCACCGGCTTTCCCGGGCTGCCGCTTGTCGTCTGCGGCGTGCTCAAGATCGCCTACGACCTCGCACTGTTGGTTTCGTTCCGGCACGTCAAGCCGCCAGAAGAGGCGGGCTGACCGCGCAATGATACGGCGCGAAGCCACAATCAATGGCAAGGCATTGAACATGGTTCTGTTTGCCGTGTTGCGACAAAGCCCGTCCTTGCGCTAACCCTTGGCGGGCGCTTCAATGGCGCAAAGGGGCATTCGACAATGATATTGCAATCCTATCCCGAAGGATCGAGCCTGCTCGCTGCCGGGCTCGCTGTATTGACCGCCATGTTCCTGATGACATCTCCGGCCCGCGCCGACCGCTGCGATGATCTTGCCGCCCAGCTCAAGGCCCAGATCGACGGCCTCGCGGTGGGCAAGACCGCGGCCAATCTGATCTATCTGTCGCACCCGCAAGCCAAGCAGATCACGCTCGGCTGTTCCAGCCGCAACGTCAGCAATCAGTTGTTCGCGAGAGCCGGCAGCCGCAAACCATCGCCGGCCTTTCTCAATCTGGTCGCGAGCGCCGCCGCCATCATCTTCACGCTGCCCAAGGATGACATGCTGAAAGGTGCGACGCGCTGCATCAAGCGGATGGGGCTGTTCCGCGGCGACGATGTCGCGACACGGTACCGCCGCCTCGACATGCACTGCTCAAGGACGAAAACCGAGGCTTCGATCACGATTTCGCGCGGGGTCGACGAATAAGTGCCACCGCCATCCGCCCGGATGGAGCGGTTCCGGGGGAATAGAAGCCTCCCGTTCACCATCCGGCCGGATCGGCCCTGATCGCGCGCTTTTTAACGTTTGGATTCATCCCGCATTGGCGTCCCCTTGCCACAGTCGGACGCAATGAGTTCAAGGATCCTGTCGATGAGTGTTTCGAGTGTCGCAGCGCCGGCCGCCGTGCAACCGGCTTACAGTACCCCTCAGCCGAATCCGCCCGACCCGAGCAACGATAACGATGCCGACGACGCCGGCGCCGCCCAGCCCGCCGCCCCGTCGCCGCTTCCGCCCGGTCAGGGAACGCGGATCGATCAGCTGGTTTGAAGGCTGAGGCCGGATGCATACCCGCTTTGGCGGGTATCACGGCATTCGCTCGCCGCAAGTTTGCCGGAAACGGCGCGATCATGCTGACCCCGGGAATGGGAAGGCCGCATGATTGCGAAACTGCTGCTGCAGAATCTGATCTGGTTCGGCGGGATGGGCGCGCTGCTGTTCGTGACGGCCGGCACGCTGCATTGGCCGGCGGCATGGGTGTTCCTCGGCACCATGGTCGTGCTCGGCGTTGTCGGCGGGTTATGGCTCGCCAGCACCGATCCGGCGCTGCTGGCTGAGCGCATGCGCATGACGATGCAGCCTGACCAGCCCGCCGCCGATAAGAAGTTCATGCTGGCGTTCGGCGTCGTGGCGCTGACCTGGCTGGTCGCGATCGGGCTCGACCGGCGCCTGCACGGCGCCGACTTCGCACTGGCGCTGCAGGCGCTCGGGCTGGCGATGCTGCTGCTCTCGACCGGTTTCATCATGTGGGTGATGCACGAGAACTCGTTCGCCGCCCCCGTGGTCAAGGTGCAGAGCGAACGCGGCCATCGCGTGATCGACAGCGGTCCCTATGCCTGGGTGCGGCACCCGATGTACAGCGGCAGCCTGCTGTTCCTGTTCGGCACTTCGCTGTTGCTCGGCTCATGGTGGGGCGTTGCGATGACGCCGCTGTTTGCGGTGCTGTTTGGCATTCGCACCGGAATCGAGGAGCGCGCGCTGACCGCGGGCCTGCCGGGCTATGGCGATTACACCTCGCGGGTGCGCTATCGGCTGCTTCCCGGCGTCTGGTAGCAACAACGGAGCTGACCATGCCTGACAGCAAGACCTACACCGGCGGCTGCCATTGCGGCATGGTTCGGTTCGAATGCACCACCGATCTTGCGATGGTGACGGCGTGCAATTGCTCGATCTGCACCAAGAAGGGCCTGCATTTCGCTTTTCTCGCGCCAAACAGCTTTCAGTTGCGCGCCGGCGAGGACAATCTGAAGGAGTACCTGTTCAACAAGCACGCGGTCCGGCATCAGCTCTGCGTCGACTGCGGCGTCGACGTGTTCGCGCGCGGTAGCAAGCCCGGCGGCATCGAGGTGGTGGCGCTCAATGTGAGTTGCATCGACGGCATCGAACTTGCCAAACTGGCGATGACGCCGATCGACGGACGGAACAGGTAGCATTGCCGTCATTCCGGGGCGCCGCGCAGCTCCCCGAATGACGGATATTATTGAATATCCAGCTCCCTGTAGCGGCGGAAGATGCCGTCCTCGTTGAAGGCGATGCGCCGGTCGCTGGCGAGATAGGCTTTGATGTTCGGCCTTGCGGCGACGCGGTCGCGCAGCTCGGCCAAGCCCGGAATCGCGCGCTCGAAGGCCTTCATGCGCTTCGGGAATGCGTAGCGCAGTCCTTCCACGATCTGGAACAGCGACAAGTCGACATAGGTGGCCCGGCGGCCGGTCAGATAGGAACCGCCATTGCCCTGCAGCAGCCGCTCGAAATAGCCGAGATATTTCGGCACCCGCTCGTGCCAGAATTCGTCCGTGCGTTGCTTCGCCGGCCCGCGCTGATCCTCGTAGTACAGCGAGGGACCCAGCGGATGATGGGTGTCGTGAATTTCCAGCACCAAATCCGTGACCGTGAGCTGCAGCTGATGCAGCGACAGCCGTCCTGCCTCCGACTTGGGTGCGAGACCATGACGCGATCCCAGATAGAACAGGATGTTGGCGGTCTGCCCGATCACGAGCTGACCGGCTTTGAGGAATGGCGGGGCGAACGGCGGGGTGCCGCTGCGCGCGTCCATCATCCTCGTCATCGCAGCCATGCCGTTCGCGCTGCGCGCGACATCGGCATAGTCGGCCCCGGCGTCTTCCAGCGCGAGACGGACATATTCGCCGCGCCCCTGAATGCCCGGCCAGTAATAGAGTTCATAGCGCATGGGTGTCCTTAGGATGCCGCGACATGGCACTCAGTTCGCCGCAAAACAATACATCAGGCCATCGCCGCCGGTGCTCCTGAGGTCGGCCTGGGAGCAGCCGCCATCCGGTCCGCGCGAGGGATGCGAGCTGTTCCAGGATTTCGACGCGTCATCGTCGCGCAATCCCTTGCGGTCGGCATGGCCCAGCATCGCCGAGCCCTGCGTGCTGCTTGTCCAGTTCTTGCAGGTGCGGTCTTCGCCCGCCGCGAACGCGGTGCCGTCAGGCTGCGACCCCGTGAGCATGTCATGGCGGTTCGGCTTATCGCCAATGCCGTTATTGACGTCGCCCTTTTCAGTGAGCGCGGTTTGCTTGGTGAGATTGTTGGCGCCGTGCAGCTCGGCAACGTCCTTCGCGATCACAACGCCCTTGGAATTCTGCCACGGCCCCTTGCCAATGCGGTCGCGCGCATTCACTGCAGGTTTGCCCTCGGCTTCCTGGGTCGACAGATAGGCGCGCCAGGTTCTGGCGCCTGCGCCCGCGGCCTGTGCCAGCGTCTGGCAATGATTGTCGGCGCCGGCGAGGCCGCCAAGGTTGGCGCCGTTGCCGATGCCGGTGCTGGTCACGAAGAACGTGGTATTCGACGACTGCGCCCGCGCCGGTTGGACCGCAGCACCCGCCAGCAGGGCGACCGTCATGACAGGGAAACACGCGCGCGAGATCGTTCTGGCGAGAGCAGGCATCGAATCCTCCCATTCGTTACCACCGGCTCGCCGACGAGCCGGTCCGGTCAGACATCAACCCGTATCGAGAGCCAATATTCCGGGTCGTGGCGCCGAAACGAAAAAGCGCCGCGAAACGATCGTGGCGCCTTCATCGCCGCCGGTTACCGGCGATCAGGTCTGCTGGATTGCGGATAATTCCCAATTGGCGCCGTGCGGCCGCAGGAAGGTCCACACTTCCGTTGCCTCGGCCGGCTGCTCGCCGCCTTCGACCAATCGGCCGGTGGCGCGATCGATTGTCTTGTCGATCATCGAGAACCGCATCGCCACGCTGGCGAAATCGGTTTCGCCTTCGCGCCAGGCTTCGGCTAGATCGCCCTGCAGCAGCTTGGTGCCGGAAACCTTGTTGACGACGTTGCGCGCCCGGTTGGCCTCGAGATCCCTGCTGAAATACGACACCATCTCGGGCGTCGCCAGGGTATGCAGCCGGGCGACGTCCTCGTTCGACCACGCCGCCTGAATCTCGCCGAGCAGCCGTTCGAAGGCTTCGTAATCCGCCGGAGCGATCTCGAGCGGCGCGCTGCCCGACCCCAATCCGAAGCCGGTGCCGCCGCCGACCGCGGGGCCTGCGGGCCCGCCACCGCCTCCGCCGCTATAGGCTGCCGCGGTGTCGTGGCGGCGCTGCCACCACGACATCGCCATCCGAATCACAAAGACGATCAAGCCGATCTGCAGGACCAGTCCGAACACCGATGACAAGCCGCCGATCCCGCCGAACATGCCGCCACCGAACAGCAGGCCGAGCAGGCCGGCACCGAGGAAGCCCGCGGCGAGACCGCGGAGCATGCCGCCGCCGGGCCGGTTGAACAGGCCGCCGCCGGCTGTTGGGGTGCCGATCCCCGAACGGCCCGGCTGGCCGAACGTGCGGCTAAACGGCTGCGCCGTACTCGGCGCCGTCGACGTGCTCGGCGGCGCAGCGAACGTCCGTGCTCCCCGCGAGCCCGAACTCATGCCGCCGCCGACCCGGGCGTCGGCCGACGGCGCCGCGAGCAGCGGCAGCGCCAACGACAAAACGACAGCAATTGCCTGAACCACCGCGCGCCTGCGCTGCGTGAATTTCATCTGATTTTCCCTAAATCCCCCGCCACGGAGGAAGTGTCGCTAACATGGGCACATCCGTTCGAATATGAAGCACCGATTGCCGGTCCCGGCTGCGGCGCTCGGTCGCGGGCGTGCGACAATCGGGCAGGTTGTTGGGCGCGTTCCGTTACGGGGGCGCCATGGTTTCCTTCACCTTGGTAACCAGCGCGCTGAGCGCGAACGGCTTTGCCAGGAAATCAAATTTCTCATTTTCCTCGAGGCTTTTGGCAAACGCGTCTTCCGCATATCCCGAGACGAAGATGATCTTGAGGTCGGGATTGCGCGCCCGCATCGCCCGCAGCAACGTGGGACCATCCATTTCCGGCATCACCACGTCGGACACCACCAGATCGATCGCTCCGTCCTTTTGCTCCAGCGCCTCCAGCGCCTCGATGCCGTTCGATGCCTCGATCACGGTGTAGCCGCGGGAACGCAGGCCGCGTGCATTCAGCGAGCGCAGGCCCTCCTCGTCTTCCACCAGCAGGATGGTGCCCTGACCGGTCAGGTCCGCCTTCGGCTTTGGCTCGGCCGCCGTTTCCTTTGCCGCCGCTCCGTTGCCGGCGTGTGGTTCGGGCTGCGCCTCCTGCTCGGCATGGTAGCGCGGCAGGAAAATATGGAAGGTGGTGCCCTTGCCCGACTCGGAGTCGACATAGACAAACCCGCCAGTCTGCTTGACGATGCCGTAGACCGTCGACAGCCCGAGCCCGGTGCCCTTGCCGACTTCCTTGGTCGAGAAGAACGGCTCGAAGATCTTGTCGACGATATCGGCGGGAATGCCGGTGCCGGTATCGGAGACGTTGATCCGGACATAGTCCCCCGGCGGCATGCCCTTGTAGGTCAGCTTTTCGGCTTCCTGGGTCGAGACATTCGCGGTCTTGATCGTCAATTTGCCGCCGTCGGGCATGGCGTCGCGGGCATTGACCGCGAGATTGACGATCACCTGCTCGAACTGCGAGACGTCGGCCTTGACCGGCCAGAGATCGCGGCCGTGCACCGGATCGAATTTGACCTTCTCGCCGATCAGACGCCGCAGCAGCATGGTCAGATCGGACAGCGCGTCGCCGAGATCGAGCACCTGCGGCCGCAAGGTTTGCTTGCGCGAGAACGCCAGCAATTGCCGCACCAGGGTCGCCGCCCGGGTCGCGTTCTGCTTGATCTGCATGATGTCCTGGAACGAGGGGTCGGTCGGCTTGTGGGCGTTCAGCAGGAAGTCGTTCGCCATCATGATCGCGGAAAGCACATTGTTGAAATCGTGCGCGATGCCGCCGGCGAGTTGGCCGACCATCTCCATCTTCTGCGACTGGTTGATCTGGTTCTCGAGGGTTCGCCGCTCGGTGGTCTCCAGCATGTAGACGATCGCAGCCTCGGTCTCGCGCTCGTTTTCCTCGACCGCTGTCACGAAGAACTGCCCCCATCGCTCCTTCGCGCCGTCGAGCATCGCCTCGACCGGCGGAATGTCGCCCTGCCCCTCCGCGGCCTGGTTGATCGCCGCGATCAGCAGGCTGCGATCGCGCGCGTTGACCGCCCTGAAGATCGACCTGTTGGCCGCGCCGTCGAGGCCGAGGCTCTGCGCGAGCTTGGCGAAGCGGGCATTGGCGCGAACCACCGCGCCCGCGCGATCCACGGTCGCGATCGCCATCGGCGTATGGTCGAAGAAGCGCATGAAGCGAACCTCGGCGGCGCGCTGCGGATCGGAATGCTCGTCACGCGCGCGATTGATCACCAGCGTGCGCGACGCGCCGGGCACGCCATCGGCCCCGAATGCGAGCTTGTGATAAAGCCGGACCGGAATGGTCTTGCCGCCGCGCATCCGCAGGTCGATGTCGAACACCTCGGTTTTGACTTCGCCGGGCACCGCCACGATCGACGCCAGCAGCGCAGCCCCGTCGCCGGATACGATGTCGGTCAGCCGCAGGCCGCCGGAACCGATCTCGGCGAGGTCATGATCGAGCCAGTTGGCGAGCGTGGCGTTGACATAGACGAGCTCGCCCGCGGGATTGACCGAGAAGAACCCGCACGGCGCATGATCGAGATACTCGATCGCGTGCTGCAGTTCCTGAAACACGTCCTCCTGCCGCTCGCGGTCGCGGGTGATGTCGGAAATCGACCATACCGCATATTTCGCCTCGCGCTTGCCCTCGCCGAGCGGCCGCACCCGCAGCCGCAGCCAGCGGCCATGGTCGCCGTCGGTGCCGGCAATGCGGACTTCCTCCTGCTGGCGCTTGCCTTCGCGCGCGGCCTTGAGCAGACGGAACACCGCCTCCGACACGTCGGGGTTACCGATGAAGACCCGTTCCACCGGGCGCACCTCCGCCGCGCTCGCAGCTGCGGTGAGCGCAAGATAGGCCGCGTTGAAATAGACGACATGACCGCGCGGGTTGGTGACCGCGACGCCGTCATGGGCATGATCGGCGATCCGGCCCGTCACCGGATCGTCGGCGCGGCGGTCGGCGAAACGAATGATGCCGGCAGCGAACGCGAACAGACTGAACAGCCCGGCCATCGCCAGCAACGCCAGCAGGCCGAGGATATAGGGCTGCGCCTGGGCGCGGCCGATGGTCATCAGCGCGAGCGCCGCAGCCACAATGCCGCCGGCCACCAGCAGCACCAGGACGATGCTGCCGCCCCGCCGCGCCGGTTCATGCGCGGTCATCGGTTCCCGTGACGGATCATGGTCAGGTTCGGCGGTCATACCAGGGGACGCGGCCTGTCGTGGTAGATGTGACGCACCCGGCGCGGGCTGGCTCCTGAGTGCCTGAATCGGGCCGGCCAGCGCAAGTCCATCAATCCGCTATTTCGCCTGCGGCGCGGCTTTCCCCGGCAATTTCGCCCGCGTTTCACGTCCGCCGGCCGGAAAGCCCGCGCTTGAGACCCATGACATAGCCGATAACTTCGGCGACCGCGTGATAGTGCTCCACCGGGATTTCGTCGTCGATCTCCACGGTCGCATGCAACGCCCTCGCCAGCGGCACGTTTTCGACGATGGGGATGTCGTGCGCCCTGGCGATTTCCCTGATCTTGAGCGCGATCAGATCGACGCCCTTGGCGACGCAGACCGGGGCCGACATGCCGCGTTCGTAGGAAAGCGCCACCGCGTAGTGGGTCGGGTTGGTGATGATCACCGAGGCCTTGGGAACCGCAGTCATCATGCGCTTCTTCATGCGCGCATGCCGCAACTGCCTGATCCGGCCTTTGACGTGCGGATCGCCTTCGGCCTGCTTGAATTCCTGCTTCATTTCCTGCAGCGACATCTTCTGCCGCTCATACCACTGCCGGTACTGGAAGAAATAGTCCGCGATCGCGACCACCGCGAGCATCGCCACCACGGCACCCAGCAGCCGCAGCGTCAGGGTGACGATGACGCCCAGTATCGTCATCGGGTCGAACTGCATCATCGCTTGCAGGCGAAGGCGTTCCGGCCACAGGATCGCCAGCATCACGGTGCCGAGCGCCACCAGCTTGAAAAGGCCCTTGCCGAAATTCGCGGCCGCCTGCTTGCCAAAGATCCGCTTGGCCCCCGAGGCCGGTGAAATCTTGCTCAAATTCGGCTTCAGCGATTCGCCGGACCACACCAGGCGGTGCTGCAGCAGGTTGCCGGCGATCGCCGCGATCACGAGCATCAGGAACGGCACGCCGAGCGCGGCGATCAGCATGTATTCGAGCTTTTGCGTCAGCGCGAGCAGGCTCGGACCATCGGTGTGGAACATCCATGAATTGGCGATCAGGTTGCGCAGCGGCGCCTCGATCCCGCCGATGGATCCGGAAAACGACGAAAGCACCAGCGTCGCCCCGGCGATCATGAACCAGGTGTTGACCTCCTGGCTTTTCGCGACATCGCCGCGATCGTGGGCCTCATCCAGCCGTTTTTGCGTGGGGTCTTCTGTTTTGTCGGCTGTGTCGTTCTCGTCGGCCATCTCGATCAGGCTTTCGGCTAGGGCGTCAAAGCGTGCATCACGCCGACGAAATAATTGAGGAAGGTTGCCATCATCGCGGCGAGCACCAGCGCGAAAATCAGGAAGCCGGCGAGGATCGACAGCGGCACGCCGACAAAATAGACCTGCATCTGCGGCATCAGACGTGCCAGCACCCCGAGCCCGACATTGAAGACGAGGCCGAACACCAGAAACGGCGCCGACAATTGGATGCCGATCTTGAAGGCGGCGGAGAAAGCGCGGGTGGCGAGCGCGGCGACATCGCCGCTTGGCATCATCTCGCCAGGCGAGAAGATCGCGTAGCTGTCGTTGAGCGCGGCGATGACCAGATAGTGGCTGTCGGTGGCAAACAGCAGCGTCACGCCGAGCATGGTGAGGAAATTGCCGACCACCACGCCCTGCTGGCCCTGGGTCGGGTCGACGGCGGTGACGAAGCCCAGCCCCATTTGCTGGGCTATCACCGCGCCCGCGACCTGCAATGCCGAGAGGGTTACCCGCGCGGTGGCCCCGAGCACCACCCCGATGATGATCTCGCGGACCATCAGCACCAATAGCGGCGTCAGCGACTGCATGTCGATGTGATAGGCGGCGCGGTGCAGCGGCAGGATAATCAGCGTCAGCAACAGCGCGATCGCGAGCTTGATGCGAACCGGGATGTTGGTCTCGCCCAATCCCGGCAACAGCATCACCATGGCGCCGATCCGGGCGAACACCAGCATGAAGGCGGCGGCGAGCGCGGGCAGCAGTGAAATATCGATGCGCATGGTCTACGCACCTTGCATCAACCGCCTATGATTC
>JBDTKD010000639.1:0-5302 GCA_039935515.1 Bradyrhizobium sp. | reverse complement strand
GGGGGTAACGCCGGCTATGGTTCGAGCCGCAATTGCTGGGGAGTCGTCCCGATCGCCGGCACCGTCATCCCGGACGGCTGCAATACGTCGTCGGGAGGCGTGGTCGGTGGCCAGCTTGGCTACCGCTGGCAAACGGGTCCGGCTGTGTTCGGTGTGGAAGCCCAAGGCGACTGGGCAAATCTCCGTTCCTCGCACGTCAGCATCTTCAACCCAGCCCTTACCGATCGTGCCACGGTCGAGAGTTTTGGACTTTTCACGGGTCAGATCGGTTACGCCTGGAACGCGGCGTTGCTGTACCTAAAGGGCGGTGCGGCCGTGACGAGCAATCGTTTTGATCAGTTCGACGCGCTTGGAGTTGTGAACTTTGCTTCCTCAACACGCTGGGGTGGCACCGTGGGCGTCGGGCTGGATTACGGCTTCGCTCCAAATTGGTCGGTCGGTGTCGAATACGACCATCTGTTTATGGGGAACGCCAACAACTCCTTCTCAGTGCCGGCCGGTGCTGCGGCGGTCATCAACCAGATCAGCCAGGACGTGGATTTAGTTACCGTGCGACTGGACTACCGCTTTGGCGGCATGGGCCTTGGGCACTACTGATCTTTCCCTTCCGTTCTCCAGCAAACCTAAGCCCCGGCATCGTCCGGGGCTTTTTTACGAGACCGCGTCCCAGCTCGAACCGGTCGACATGTTGATCGTGTCGGCTCATGCCCGGCCGCAGCGAAACGGCGTCAAAGCAGCCGGATTGCGACCGCGGAGAATCTAAAAGTCCGGACCGAATACGTCGTCGTTGAATTGGGCCCCCGCATCATCATTGTCCATGCTGTTGATCAAGTTCTGCTCGGGATCCGTAAAACCGCCGGCCGACAGCGTGTCCGCCGGCAACGCCCCAAAGGCCGCGCGATATTTATTGAGCGCAGCCACACTGCCGACATAGGCGCAGGTGCATCCCGAGGGATCGGCGTAGACATAGTAGGGGCGACTTCCTTTATGCCGCAAAACGAATTTATCTGCCGGAAATGACATCAATCGCGTCATCATCTCTGGCGTGGTCGCGGCGATCGGGTTGAATCCCGACGATATCAAAAGCTGCCCCGTCGTTTGCTGAGCGTAACTGGACGTGCCATGGGCGAGCATGAAAAGGCATACAACCAGGATGATGGTCAGATTGGATCGCGTCAATCGTGACACTATCGTACTCCCGCGATTTTGTTTTTTGTCCTCGCCAGCCATCGATGGGCTATTCGAACGAGAAAATCTTCTTCCAGTCATTCTTCATACTGCATGCAGCCAGCATATGCGAAAACGGCAAATATTCGATCGGAAATCCAGAGGTTTTCGTCTTCATTGAATCACGTATAAAGCTTGGTTTGAGCGGTGGCAAAATATCCTTCACAAATGCTGCGCCGCGACGCTCCATGGCTGAAATGGACGTTGGAGCATTTCTGCCGAAACCGCATAGCGGCCGAGCAGCTATTCAATCACTAGATTAATGAAGCAACGCATGCCGCCCGGCATGCAGCCGGGAGTTGGCGAAGGCATGCTGTTCACCGATTACTACGCGGAAGAGAGCTGAGTTTGGCCTAGCGCGGCCAGCATTTCGACCTGGCGACGTTTCTCCGACCGGCGATGAAGCAAGGCGACCAGGCTAGTGCGATAGAATCTTGGACAGGAATTTTTGCGCGCGGTCGCTGCGGGGACTGCCGAAGAATTCCGTCTTGAGCGCGTCTTCGACGATCTCTCCCTTGTCCATGAAAATGACGCGGCGCGCGACCTTGCTGGCAAAGCCCATTTCGTGGGTCACCACCATCATGGTCATGCCGTCGCGGGCGAGGTCGACCATGACGTCGAGCACCTCGCTGATCATTTCCGGATCGAGCGCCGAGGTCGGCTCGTCGAACAGCATGGCAACCGGATCCATCGCCAGTGCCCGCGCAATGGCGACGCGCTGTTGCTGGCCGCCGGACAATTCGGCCGGGTATTTGCGTGCGTATTCCTTGAGCCCGACCCGGTCGAGCAGGCTTGCGGCCTTCGCTACCGCCTCGTCATGCGATCGTCGCAGCACCTTCTGCTGGGCGAGGCACAAATTGTCGATGATCCGAAGGTGCGGGAATAGTTCGAAATGCTGAAACACCATGCCGACGCGGGCCCGCAGTTTCGGCAGGTTGGTCCTGGGATCGTTGACCTTGATGCCGTCGATGCTGATTTCGCCGCTCTGGAACGGCTCGAGCGCATTGACGCATTTGATCAAGGTCGATTTACCCGAACCCGACGGACCACACACCACCACCACTTCGCCCCTGGCCACATTCGTGGTGCAATCCCTCAACGCCTGGAAGCTCGGCCCGTACCATTTGTCGACATGGCTGATCTCGATCATGAAGCTCTCGCTAGTGAACGAAGGCGATACGCGCCTGAAGACGCCTGACGCCGAATGACGCAAGGCAGGAGATCACGAAATAGACCACCGCGGCGAACAGGTACATTTCGACCAGCCGCCCGTCACGTTCCGCGACCTTGCTCGCCGCGCCTAGAAAATCCGTGATCGACACCACGTACACCAGCGAGGTGTCCTGGAACAGGACGATGGTCTGGGTCAGCAGCACCGGAAGCATGTTGCGGAATGCCTGCGGCAGCACGACGTAGCGCATGGTCTGGCCGTAGGTCAGGCCGAGCGCCTGGGCGGCGGCGGGCTGCCCCTTCGAGATCGATTGGATACCCGCGCGCATGATTTCGGAAAAATACGCCGCTTCAAACATGATGAAGGTCACGAGCGAGGAAGTGAACGCGCCGACCCGAACCGGCTGCGAGGATCCGGTCAGCCATTGTCCGATATAGGGTACCAGGAAATAGAACCAGAAGATCACCAGCACCAGCGGCAGCGAGCGGATCAAGTCGACATAGAGGCCCGCGATACGGCCGAGCAGCCTGAAGCTCGACAGGCGCATCAGCGCGATGAGCGTGCCAAACACGAGACCGCCGCCAGCAGAAAGGCCGGTCAGCATCAGCGTAAACGTCATGCCGTCGAAAAACAGATAGGAAAGCGAGCGGCGGATGACGTCAAAGTCGAAATTGGCGATCATGAGCGCAAGCTCACTTCCCGGTGATATAGCCGGGGATCGCCAGGCTCCGCTCGAGCAGGCGCATGGCGACGACGACGACGATATTGACCAGCAGGTACAGCACGGTCGCCGCGGTGAAAGCCTCGAACACCTGAAACGAGTATTCCTGCATCGAACGCGCCTCGCCGGTCAGTTCGATCAGGCCAATGGTAATTCCAACCGAGGTGTTCTTGATGGTGTTGAGAAATTCCGACGTCAGCGGTGGCATGATGATGCGGAATGCGATCGGCAGCAGCACGTAGCGATAGGACTGTGCGGTCGTCAGGCCGAGCGCCGTCGCTGCCAGCTTTTGTCCGCGTGGCAGCGATCCGATGCCCGCCCGCAATTGTTCGGCCACGCGTACCGACATGAACAGCCCCACGCCGATCATCGTGGTGTAAAATGGCGCGTTCGGGACCTGCTTCAGCCAAAGCCCCCACGCATGCGGCAACAGTTCCGGCAACACGAAGAACCAGAGAAACAACTGCACCAACAGCGGCATGTTGCGGAAGAACTCGACATAGAGAAACCCGATCCGTGACGCGGTCTGCGACGACAGCGTGCGCAGGACGCCCACGATCGATCCGAACGCGAGCGCAATGATCCAGGCACCAAGTGCGGTCTCGATGGTGAGAACGAGGCCCGCCAGCAGCATGTCGAGATAGGTGCCGGTCCCGCTAGGGGCCGGCTCCCAGAAGATGTGCCAGTTCCAGTGATAGCTCACGAAGTCTTACATCGCCTTGTAAGAAGCGGGATCGGGCGAATCCGACGGGTGGGCAAATTCATGCTTGAGCTCCGGGGCGATCGGGGTGTTCAGATTCAATCCCTTCGGCGGAATTTTCTGCATGAACCATTTGTCATAGAGCTTCTGGCCATCGCCACTCTGGTAAAGCGCCGCAGTCGCACCGTCGACCACCTTCTTGAATGCCGGATCGTCGCTGCGCAGCATGATGCCATAGGGCTCGGGCTTCGAGAAGGCATCCGTCGAGATCGTATAGGCCCCCGGGTCCTTCGATCCCGCCACGAGGCTCGCCAGAAGGATATCGTCCATCACGAAGGCGACCGCGCGATCGGTCTCGACCATCAGAAATGCTTCGGCATGGTCCTTGGCGGGGATGATGGTGGCACCGAGGCTGCGGGCGGCATTGGCTTCCGTGAGTTGCTTGATGTTGGTGGTGCCGGCGGTCGAGACCACCGGCTTACCCTTGAGATCGTCGATCGAGTTGATCTTGGCGGATTTCTTCGAAACGAAGCGGCTGGCGGTCAGGAAATGGGTATTGGTGAAAGCGACCTGTTTCTCACGCTCGGCATTGTTGGTGGTCGAGCCGCATTCGAGGTCTATGGTGCCGTTGGCGAGCAGTGGAATGCGGGTCGATGACGTTACCGGATTGAGCTTGACGTCGAGTTTGTCGAGCTTGAGTTCCTTCTTAACGGCGTCGACAATCCTGTAGCAGATGTCCATCGCAAAGCCGATCGGCTTCTGGTTGTCGTCCAGGTAGGAAAACGGGATCGAGGAATCGCGAAAGCCGAGGGTTATGGTACCGGTCTCCTTGATGTTCTTCAGCGTCCCGGTCAGTTGTTCTGCATTCGCCTGCCCGGCGAAGAGCGCCGCCGCCAGCGTGAGGCCGATCATGCGCAGGTGTCTCATACTGCTCTCCTTGCTCTGCTGGGATGATTCAAAAATCAAACGCGTTGCCGCTTCGGCGGCCGAGTTTACCGGCTTCATGCTTGCGTCGGTCGAGCGAAAACAGAAACGTACCGCCTTTCCGGCCCATTCTGGCCCGCAAATGCAGCGGGTGACAAGGGACGCCCGACGGTTTCGACCGTCGTCGTACTAATTGCCTAGAGTACTATTGATTCCGCAGCGGCACCCCGGCCACGGCCGCGCCGGTTACTTGTTTGCCGCGCGTGCAGCATGCAGGAATCATCGAGCGATTGGAAACCGGGTCGCCGCTCTCGTCATCGCCGGGCATAGCCGTCCGAAGGACGGCGTCGCTTCCGCTCGCCTATGTCTCGCCCGTCCACGTCTTTCTTGTTTTGTTGCCGCAAAGACGTGGATGCCCGGATGCTTCGGCCGTCATTGCGAGGAGCGCAATCAACAGCTTCCTCGCCGCGCCATGGATTGCTTCGTCGCTGGCGCTCCTCGCAATGACGGCCGAACGACGCGGCTGTGGCCGGGGTGCCCGCGAGCCCCCTAGGCACTT
>JBDTKD010000638.1:0-10878 GCA_039935515.1 Bradyrhizobium sp. | reverse complement strand
CCTTGCCGCCAGCATCACGCATCGGGCTCGCGGTCGTCGCGCTCGGTTGCTGCTTGAGCTTCACTGCCAGCGCGAGGGCGACGGATTATGCCGGCGCGATCAGCGCCTATCGACGCGCGCATGGCCTGTCCGCGGTGCGGCTCGACAGCCGTCTCGACGCGGTCGCGCGCAGGCAGGCGCGGGCGATGGCCGCGAGCGGCACCGTCAGCCATAGCGTCGGCGGTCTATTCCCGGCGCGGGTGGCGAGCCTGCGCAAAGTCATCGCCGCCGAAAACATCGGTGCGGGATTTCCGACCTTCTCCGAAATGCTGAAGCAGTGGGAGGCCTCGACCGGCCACCGCGAGAACCTGCTGATTCCGGGGGCCCGCCGGGTCGGCGTTGGCTTCGTCGACAATCCGAAATCGCCGTACCGCAAGTTCTGGGCGATGGTGATCACGAATTGAGGCGGCCGGCATCACCCGAGCGCGAGGCGAATCCCGAAACGACCCTCAACCGCGCTTGGCCGTCTTGCCCGGCGAAGCGCCAAACAGCGCCTTCTTCAGGTTGTTGATCCCTTCGGAGAGCCGCGGCCATTCGCAGGAAAAAGTCTGCTTGGCGGCGCAGGCACGGGCTTTGGCGCGCGCTTTCTGCTCGGCCGCCGCGGCCGCTTGCCTGTTGGGCGACACCGGCGGCAGCGGCACCTTTTCGGCCTCGCTCTTGAAGGCGGCTTGCTGCAACTGCTCCCGCTGCTGTTGTTGGCGTTCCTGCTGCTGCTGCTTTGCCGCGAGTTCCTGCACGATGGTGTTGCGCCGCTCACGGTCGAGAAAGAGGGTATATTGTTCGTCGATGTATTTCTGCTCCGCCGGCGTCGGATTCGGGCCCGCGATGTCGAAGCTGCGGTCCTGCATGAAATCGTAATAGGTGTAGCCGCCACCGGGCTTGCGTCGTCCCGCGAATTTCGCGTTGCATCGGGTGAGCGCCGCCTTCTTCTCTTCCTTGGTCGGGGCCTTCTCGGCCACGTCGGCGCAGGCCTCGAAATCGGCCGGCGCGAGACTCCACCATTGCGCATGAGCGCGCCAGGGCTGCAGCACCATGCAGCCGGCGAGGGCGGCGATCAGAAGCACGGATAGGCGGGGCGAGATCACGGGCGATATTTCCGGAACCTGGTGGTCGGCGCAAATCAGATGACGCATTTGCGGATTGTCGCCATTATTGACCGGCTTGTCACCCCCGTTTCTCCCGGTCAGGTTGCGGGCGGCGGTGGACCCGGTTCCAAACCGCGGTACCGCAAATCGCGTGTCAATAGATGGGGTTGCGACCGCTGCACGGCGCCGGCCGGCTTGCCGGCACCGCTATCGCGCCGGTTCCCGTGCTATCCGGCACGCATGCGCGGTACATTCGCGGCGTTGGCGCCGATCGCCGCCCGGCGGTCGGCCACCGCGTTGTGAAATTGATTGAGCACAAGACCGTAGGCCGCCAGATCGCCCTGCTCGATCGCGCCATTATCGTAGCACTCGAGCGTCTCGCGCAGGAAATCGTCAGCCTCGCCCTGCAGAACGTCGAGTTGCTCGATCGAATCGATCTGTCGCACCAGCCCGATCGCGGCGAGCAGCTTCTCGCGATGGAGCGTATTCAGCTTGCGCTCGTCGCGTTTGATGTAGTGGCGCAGCCCGGCGCTGCCCGACCCCAGCACGGAAAGCAGCAACACCACGCCCCAGATGTAGTCGCTGTATTTGTCCATGAAGGTTCGTTCATTGCCGTCGATATAGGCAGCGGCGCCGGGGTGCGCCGGCAACGCGGCGTCCTTGTCGGTGTCGGGCTTCTCGATCTTTGCCGCGCTCGGCATTTCCCTCGCCAGCGCCGGCCGGGCGGCGAACAGTAGTCGCGTGAACGTGGCAACGGTACCTTCGGACAGCGATCTCGGCGCCACGATCAGATGATTGACACCCACGGTTTCGACCTTGTCGTCGGGCCGGGCCGGCGCCGAGCTGAACGAACTGCCGGGAATTTCCTCGGACTCATAGAGCGGGTGCCGCGATGCGATCGCTTCCGAAACGTCGATCGGCAGGAACGTCGGCTCTCCCCTGAGATGTGCGGTGGTGGCAATCGCCTCCGAGGTGATCTTGCTGCCGAGCGGGCCGACCGTCATGAACGCATCGACCGAGGGATCGCGCACCATCTCGGCGATCTGGCTGGTATTGAATTGCGCGATCGCCACCTTGTCGGGATCGACGCCGGATTCCTTCAGGATGACGCGGAGCAGCGTGACGTTGACCTCGGTTCTGCCGACCACGCCGATGCGATGACCGGCGAGATCGCCGATTTCCTTGAGGCCGGATTTGGCTTGCTTGCGCGATCCCCTGCGCGAGGGCGCCCACAGCACGACAACGTTCTTGCGCAGGATGGCGACGGACTGGGTGCCGTCAGGCATTTCCTCGTCGCCGCGCGCGACCGCGAGATCCGCCTTGTGAGCTCTGAGTACCGCAATGCTGTCGACCGGGCCGGCCGTGGTGACCAGCGCAAGCCGGACCGCGCTGCCGTCGCGGGCAAAGGTCCGTGCCAATGCTTCAATCAGGTTCTGGTCGTCGCTGCCTGACGGTCCCACGGCAATTCGCAAGGTCGTCGGCCGCATCACCAGGAACGACGCGCCGACGGCGACCGCAACCAGCAGCAATCCGGCGGCCAGCACCAGCATTGCAGAGCCATTTCGTTTCCGGCCACGGAGAGACAGACCTCCTGGACCGGTCAGACCGTCTGAAGCGGGCATGTTGCTGCCAAGCGACCAATGACCAAGGCTTGCCGCGGGGAACAGGATAGCACGGTTCCCGCGCCGCGGCGTCTTGGTTGACGCGGGGCCAGGACGATTTGATATACCGGAGCCGGATCAGCCGTCGGATCGAAGAAATAGGCGGAACCAATCGGCCGAACGACAGGCGCGAAACCGATCCGCCTTGGGGAGTATCGATCGAATGAAGATCCTGACATGGGCGGCGGCGGCGGC
This sequence comes from Bradyrhizobium sp., assembly GCA_039935515.1. Lineage (GTDB taxonomy): Bacteria > Pseudomonadota > Alphaproteobacteria > Rhizobiales > Xanthobacteraceae > Bradyrhizobium. The sequence goes on along the minus strand of JBDTKD010000638.1, from coordinate 7,898 downwards.
GCTGGCGCTGATTTGCGGTCATGCCGTTGCCGAAGATGAAGTCGCGCCGTATCGCCGTCCGGTGCGGGTGGTTGCCGATCAGCGCATCACGGTCGGCAACGAAGGCCGCCTGCCGCTCTATGTTTCCAGCGACTGGTCGAACCCGTTGCCGGGTATCACCCGGGCGGTGCTGGTGCTGCACGGACGGCTGCGCAACGCGGACGTCTATTACCGCTCCGCCAAAACCGCGCAGGCCGCCGCGGGAGATGTCGGCACCGCAACGATCATGATCGTTCCGCAGTTCCTCGCCGCTATCGATGTCGATGCGTATCGCCTGCCCGCGGATACGTTGCGCTGGTCGCTGGAGGGCTGGGAAGGCGGCGAGCCCGCGCTCGGCCCGACCCCCGCAAGTTCGTTCGATGCGCTGGATGCGATCCTGGCCCGTCTCGCCGACAGGCGGTTGTTCCCCGATTTGAAACAGGTGGTCGTTGCCGGCCATTCCGGCGGCGGACAGGTGGTGCAGCGATACGCAATCGCCGGGCAGGGCGAGGCGGCGCTGACGAAGCAGAACATCGGCGTCCGCTATGTCGTCGCCAATCCTTCCTCCTATGCCTATTTCAGCGCCGAGCGGCCGGAGCCGTCGATCGCTGCGTCCTGTCCGGGATACAACAACTGGAAATACGGCATGGAAGCGCGGCCGCCCTACCTCTCGGCGCCCACGCCAGCGGCGCTGGAGCAACGCTATGTCGCGCGTCAGGTGATCTATTTGCTCGGCACACGCGACACCAACCCCAATCATCCCGCGCTCGACAAGAGCTGCATGGCCGAGGCCGAGGGCCCGTACCGCTACGTCCGCGGTCATGCCTACGCGTCGGCGATGCGACTCCGCGATGCCGGGACGCCAAATCACAAATTATGGGACGTGCCGGGAGTCGGACATGACGGCGACAAGATGCTGACCTCGCCATGCGGACTGGAGGCGCTGTTCGATCTGCCGGGCTGCGCCGCGGATCGCTAAGCGCGATGCCCTTCGTTCCCAGGGGCAACGCCGGCCTTGCTGCCGTCATTGCGAGGCGCGCCAGCGACGAAGCAATCCATGCTTCCGCTTGCGGCGCCATAGATTGCTTCGCTTCGCTCGCAATGACGGTGTTTGTCTGGAGATCGATGCCCGGCACATGACCAATCGAGACGCCGGCTGAGCAACCTGTTGCGTTTATCCCGATGGCTGGTGACGGGTTTGGACGCTAGAAAGCGCGTCTGTTCGAGCGGATGGGGTTCGCTGTAGCCGGTGGCCAGGTTGACCGTTCCTTCCATGAAGGGGTCGGCACATCCTCCGAGCCGCCTCTATTTTTCAGCTTCTGCTGTAGCGTTTGTCACGGACGTTGGTCGGACGGAGCTAAGAATTGCCATTGCAATTTCTGGATGGCCACTTGTGAACATCTTAACGCGCGAGTAAAATCCCGTAGAAGTGCTTCATCCGGCAAGCAAAATGGGAGGCGACTTTGGACACTCAACTCCTCGCTACCATATTTCAGATACGCAGCAACCCGTCGTATCAGCAGGCGGAAACGATGCGGCAAAAAGCGGTGCGGCAACATAAAAGCGGTGTGCCTGCAATGGCCAAGGCCGGCAAGAATTCCGCGGAATTCGGCGCCGTCAATCTCCTTATCAATTCCTGGGAAACGATTTCGCTGCTGGTCCTTCAGGTCAAGGATAAAGACTTGATCTTCGAGGTCACGCCCGTGCTCTATATGTTTACCGAGCTGAGTGACGCCATCGATATAATTAGCTGTGAGTATCCTGATTATGCGGCAAATTTCAGACTTTTGAGCAAGCTGCAGGCCGAATGGCTCAAGTTCAAGGACGATCGTTATCAAACGGGTGCAAAGGGCGGCATGCACGCGCTGTTCGGGTAGCACTTTGCCAGCCCTGGATGCGCGCTTCTCGAGCTGGTTGCTTCGTCCCTATCTTGATCTTGCCGACTTCAATGGCGGCCCGCTGCATGCGCAGAATCTCGAAGAGTGCTGGCGCTCTTTTGTTGAGCCGGACGGCTTGCCATTTGTTCCGCAACGGGCGCTTCCGCCCGGATTTCGCATTCAGCTCGCCGGGGAAGCGGGACAGGCATACGCCGTAGCGGATCCGCGTGACCTGGCCGAAAGTCTTCGCAGCGACCGTTGGCGACGTTTGTGCGTTGCCTTGGACGAATGGACCTCGTTGCGCGGCGAGGAAAAATCCCGGTTGGCTTCCTTGCTTCATTCGATGTGTCTCTATCAGCCTCTCCTCGCCCTCATTCCGCATGACCAATTTGAGGCCAGTCGTGCTGACCTTGATACACTGCGGCTCGCATTCTGGCGCGCATCGGCCAATTTCATCCAGCATTTGCCCGAACGTACTTCGGACTATCCAACTGCTGACATGTCGGTATTCGAGGACATCGCCCTCAACGCGCCCGCAGCCACTCCCGAATGTTTCAACGCAACAGCCAAGGTTCTTGTTCACAGGGCGAAGAATCGCGGTGAGATTACGGACCTGATCAGGTGGAGCAATCGGTTCGAAGCGGTTCTCGCACGCACCATTGCCGGCGCAGACGAATTTACCGCCGGCCTTTTCACCAGCAGATTCTATCGAGGCCTGGGCTTTCTGCCGCAGCTCGCCGGTGACAAGAATGAAACGAGGCGCACGATGGATTTGGCCGAAAGCCACGCGCGAAATATCAAGCCCGGCACCCCGGCACAGGATATTCTCTACCGCGAAAACCTGCATGCTGTAATGGAGAGTCGCACAAAGGAAGCGCTCTGGCTCGGCGACAAGGATGAAGCTCTCTCAAGGTCCCTCAAGGTAACCGAAGTCGATCCGTACGATTCAAAAGCATGGGCCGAGCTTGGCGAAATCCGTTACCTTCGACACGAGTTGAAGGAGGCATCCGAGGCCTACTCGACGGCGGCAATGCTTGGACCGCCAGCGAGCGCCGTCGGTCGATACATGGCGGGAATATGTTTCCGAAGGCTGGGCCAGGACATGTTGGCGGCTCTCTTCCTCAAGGATACGCTCGAGTGCGATCCGCTTGGAATCTCGCCTCGCCGTCGAATTAATGAGCTTCCCAACGTTGCGGTCCTGGATGCTCTGAAAGGCTGGAACAACCGCGCGGGCTAATTCGAGCGGCGCAGCTTGCTTGGATCACTCGTGAGCGAGGATCGGTGATGCCCCCATCGCCTTTTTCCTCAGCCGAGGTGGCAAGCTCGGCTTAGTTGCAGGATTCGATCCCCCTTTTCGGGATTACCGGCGGCGGAAGCGGCGCGCCCGAAGCCACATCCGCATTGACCCGGCCATAGCCATACTTGGAATCCGGACCCGGTAGGCCCAGGTCGTCGGCGGTCGAAGCGATCAGGTTCCAAATCTGCTCATTATCGGAGGACGGGCGTGCTCCCCAGGTCAACGCCGCGACGCCGGACACATGCGGGCAAGCAACGCTGGTGCCGCTCATCTTTCCATATTTGCCGTCTGGCAGCGTCGACAGGATCTCCACGCCTGGCGCGCAGAGGTCGACCTCGGGGCCCCGGCCGCTGTTCGGCGCAATCACATCGTTGGAGTCGACCGAGGAGACCGCAATCACGTTCTTGTACTTTGCAGGATAATCGACGTTGGACTGTTGGGGGGGCACAGGGTTTCCGTCCTGGTTTCCGGCCCCCGCCACGATCAATAGCCCCTTGGACCACGCGGCGTTGCAGATCAACTCTACGGCGGTTGGCACGGACTCGCTGCCAAGGCTCATACTGACAATGTGCATGTCGTTCTGGATGCACCAATCGATGCCAGCGATCGACCAGCTGAACAACCCGCTGGCGTTCTTGTCCAGCACCTTGACCGCATACAACGATGCCTCCGGAGCAACGCCGACCACACCGGCGCCATTCTTGGCGGCCGCTATGGTTCCTGCGCAGTGAGTGCCATGACCTTGGTCGTCCATCGGCTTCGGTGCGCCTTTCACGAAACTCACACCATTGACGTAATTGGACTTCAAGTCCGGATGATTGAAATCAATGCCGGTATCCAGCACAGCGACACGAATTCCCTTGCCTTTGGAAGTGCTCCATGCCGCTGGCGCCTTCACCTGTTTCACGCCATCCGGGATCGTTTCTGTCGTTACAGGCCACGGCTCGCAATACTGCAAGTGCCGGTAGGGACCATAGCCGGCAGCATAGCAGGGCGTATCGTCTTCGACCCTGGCGACATTGCCATTCCTGCGCAGCGCCTGGATTTCGCTCTCGGTAAGCTGCGCGCTGACGATTGGTGCCTCATATCGATTCACGTCATATCCGATTACATGTGCTTCGGTCGCCGGCCGGCCAGCACCTATCGCGAGCGTTGCGGCATCAAAAAAATGCGCGCGTGTTGATTTTGCCAGGACGTTTCGCACGATTTGAAGTTTATCTGTTTGTTGGTCGGGGCGCTGATCCTTCGGCTTGAATGTAATGATCACTGATTTGCGCTCCGACATGATACCCCTCCCTAGTCAAACATTGATCTGGTCTGCCAAATGATAGCACGCTGCGGGCCTCGTGTTATGATCTACCTCACTCAAGCCTATCCCCAAAACCGCATTTCCATCGCGTGAACCAGCGAGTTGGAGATGTCGCGGTGACGCTCCGCATCGGACTTCTGCTGGCCGAGATCGAACATATTGGCGAGCCCTCTATGGCAATTCGCCTCCAGAGGGCGCATGCCCAATTCTTCGGCAACCGCCAGACTCCCGGTCAGCCAAGTCTTTGCATCGCCTAGGTTTCCCCGGTGGATGTCAATCTCGCCAAGCATTCGCAACGAATAAGCCTCGTTCGCTCGCTCTCCGTGCTTGCGGGCGAGTTCGAGGGCGCGCGCGGCCGCCTTTAATGCATCGGCCTCCCGGCCCAAGCTTAGGTAAGCCTCGCTGGCATAAGCGAGACGCAAGGAATGACGTGCTACAAATCCTCGGGATTCCGCAACGTCAATGGTTTTTTCAAGGATACGTATTCCCTCGTTCGCCCGACCGGCGAGCGAGAGTGCATAGCCAAGATGAAGTGCGACGAAGGCGAATCCAACCGGGCTGTCCGCAAAGGCTCCCGCTGCCAGCGCTCGCTCGAACGAGCGCAGCGCCCTTCGTAGGTTTCCCTGACGCACCGCGACCACCCCGAGACCGAGATGGGCGTAACCGCAACTGAACGGGTGATTGGCATCCTCAGCGATGCGAAGGGCATCTTCGGCGACATTGAGCGCTTCTGAAAATTTGCCGGTTTCGGCAAGGCCCCACGCGATAAAACTGCGCGCGAACGAGGAGGGCAGGACGAATATCCCGAAGCGCTCGCTGAGCAGATTGCCCTCCAGATTGGTAGCATTCCAGCCGAAATACTCGCGTGCCTTGACGTAGTCCCCCCGGGTGTGATGCGCCAATCCCAAGGGCAAATTCGTAAGGACTTGAAGCGGCAAGTCTGAAAGTTGTTTCGCGACGGCGAGGGCCTTTTCTCCTGCCTCGATCGATTCCTTGTATTGACCGAGCATCCAGAACTGCTCGGTCAAATAGGACTGAACCCATCCCATCCGCTGATGGTCGCCGATTTGATCAGCCAGTTGCCCGGCTTGACGCAGATAGGATGCGATACGTTCCCGATCGCCCAAAGGCTGAAGGACGTTGCGAATATCGAAGCGAATGTCGATTGCTTTCTGGATCGTATCGATGCTCTCCGGCAGTTGCGCCAGCGCCTCAAGGGCCTGTTCGAAAAGTATCACAGCTTCAGGATAGGCTTCCCGATCCGCAGCCTTGGTTCCTGCCTTACGCAGATACATGACGGCTTTTTCTGGAAGCCGGCCGCGCAGCGCATGATCTGCCAAACGCTCGACCTGCTCGCCAATGCGGCCGGCATATTGGGTTTCTATCGCTTGCACCACGCGTTGGTGTATTTCGCGCCGTCGATCGCTCCGCAACCCGGCATACGCGACATCGTGAGTGAGCGCGTGCTTGAAGGAAAATTGAAGATCCGGATAAAGCTGCGTGGCGTAGAGAAATTCGGCAGCTTGCAAATTGTTGAGAATGCCCCGGATTTCGCCCTCGGCCAGACTGGAGATCTCGTGCAGCAGCGATAGAGGAACGTCATGTCCGATAACTGACGCTTCCTGAAGCAGTCTCTTTTCAATTGTTGGCAGCGCGTCTATGCGCGTGGCAAGGACTGCCTGCACGGTGGGTGGAATCTCGTTTCCTGAAAATGGTTTCTTGATCTTGTAGTTTTCGCGCGTTCCGTCGAGGACACCGCGATCCACCAGGGTGCGAACAAGCTCTTCCACAAAAAACGGGTTTCCGCCCGCGCGATCATGAACAAAGGTTTTCAGGTTCGCGAGCGCTGGGTCTGATCCCAGCAGCAATTGCAGAAGCGCGGTGAGGCTTTCGGTCTCGAGAGGCTCAAGACGCAGGTTGCGATAATTCGGGCGGCCCTTCCATTCGTCATGGAATTCGGGACGATAAGTTACCAGCAGGAGCAGGCGTGCGTCCGGCACATTGACGACGATCTCGTTGAGCAGGCCCAGAGTAAGAGAATCGTTCCAATGCAGATCCTCGAAGACCGCGACAACCGGCTGCACCCGGTTTTCACTCAACAGCAGCCGGGTAATTGCATGAAAGGTGTGCTGTCGGTGCTGGAGAGGATCAAGCAACTGGAACGGGTGTCCGGCATCCAGCGCGTCCAGGAGATCGAGAACGGGCGGAATGACATCCTGCAACGAGGGGTCGAGCGCCAGGATCTTGCCCGTTACTTTCTCGCGGATGGACTTTGCGTTGTCGCGCAGATTGATCTTGAAATAGTATTGTCGGAGCAACTCAATGACTGGCAAATAGGATGCCGCGTGACCATAGGAAGCGGAGTTAGTCTCCAGAATCAAACAGCCTTCAGTCTGCGGCGAATGAACAAATTCATGGATCAGGCGTGACTTGCCCATGCCGGGTTCGCCAACAACGGCCAGGACCTGACCGAGGCCGCCTCGGGCCTCGTCAAGGGCCTGACCAAGCTGTCGAAGTTCCAGCGCTCGGCCAACGAAGGGCGTCAATCCGCGCCAGGCAGCTGCCTGAAATCTCGTCCGCTCCGAGCCGCCATCGGTGATCTCATAGACCTCGACTGGGTAGGCCAGTCCCTTTATCGGCACCGGACCGAGAGATTTTGCTTTGACGTATCCTTCGACGAGCCTCGTGGTGTCGGCACTGGCAAGGACCGAACCCGGCATTGCCATTTTTTCCATGCGGGATGCCAAATGCGCGGTCTGCCCGACGATGGTGTAGTCCATGTAGAGATCATTGTTGATCGACGAGACGACGATTTCTCCGGAATTCACGCCGACGCGGATCGTTATGGGTATGCCATGGGTATGGCGGACTTCTTCAGCATAACGCGCGATCGTTTGCTGCATTCTGAGGGCCGAATAACACGCGCGAACCGCGTGATCTTCATGGGCGAGGGGAGCGCCGAAAAGCGCCATGATCCCGTCTCCCATCACCCTGTTGACCATTCCTTCATAGTGATGCACCGCTTCCAACATGTTATCGAGCACGGGATCGAGGAGCCGCTGCGCCTCTTCCGGATCGCGATCTGCTATTATTCCCAGAGACCCAACGATATCCGCAAACAGGACAGTGACCTGTTTCCGTTCTCCTTCAAGATCACCTTTCGATGTCAGTATTCGGTCGGCGAGATGCTTTGGAGTATAGTTTTCAGGTGATAAGAACCGGTTCGCCGCGCGATGTTCGCCGTCCAGTCCGATCGGATGCGCGCATTGGGAGCAGAACCTGGCTCCTGGCAAAATCAAGTTTCGACAGTTTGGGCAAGTGAGCTCGAAAGGAGCGGCGCACTCCTCACAGAATCTCGCGTCAATCCGGTTTTCGTGTTGGCACCTCAAACACTTCA
>JBDTKD010000637.1:0-2901 GCA_039935515.1 Bradyrhizobium sp. | reverse complement strand
AGCTTCTTAACACCCGACCGGAAACCACTGAGAGTCCTAACGTTATGGGGAAAAGTCTGATTCCGCCGGAACCGGCTGAAGTCCATGAGGTCATGCTGCGCGATGCACTCGAGGAGCGTTATCTCGCCTACGCGCTTTCGACCATCATGCATCGCGCGTTGCCGGATGCCCGCGACGGCTTGAAGCCGGTGCACCGCCGTATCCTCTACGGCATGCGGTTGCTCCGGCTCGATCCGGGCACGCCGTTCAAGAAATCCGCCAAGATCGTCGGCGACGTCATGGGTTCGTTCCATCCCCATGGCGACCAGGCGATCTACGACGCCATGGTCCGCCTCGCGCAGGATTTCTCCTCGCGCTACCCGCTGGTCGATGGCCAGGGCAATTTCGGCAACATCGACGGCGATAACCCCGCCGCCTACCGCTACACCGAAGCGCGCATGACCGAGGTGGCGCGGCTATTGCTCGATGGCATCGATGAGGACGGAGTCGAATTTCGCGCCAATTACGACGGCCAGTCGAAAGAGCCGGTGGTGCTGCCCGGCGGATTTCCCAACCTGCTTGCCAACGGCGCCCAGGGCATCGCGGTCGGCATGGCGACCTCGATCCCGCCGCACAACGTGGCCGAGCTTTGCGATGCCGCGCTGCATCTGATCGACAAGCCCGATGCCCGATCGAAGACGCTGTTGAAATGGGTCAAGGGTCCGGATTTTCCGACCGGCGGCATCGTCGTCGATTCCAAGGAAAGCATCGCCGAGGCCTACATGACCGGGCGCGGCTCGTTCCGCACCCGCGCCAGATGGCAACAGGAAGAGGGCGCGCGGGGTACTTGGGTCATTGTCATCACCGAGATTCCCTGGCTGGTGCAGAAGTCGCGGCTGGTCGAGAAGATCGCCGAGCTGCTCAACGACAAGAAGCTGCCGCTGGTCGGCGACGTCAGGGATGAATCGGCCGAAGACGTCCGCCTGGTGATCGAGCCGAAGTCACGCACGGTCGATCCTGAATTGCTGATGGAATCGCTGTTCCGGCTCACCGAACTGGAGAGCCGCATTCCGCTGAACCTCAACGTACTGGTGAAGGGTCGCATTCCCAGGGTGCTCGGACTTGCCGAGTGCTTGCGCGAATGGCTGGACCATCTGCGCGACGTGCTGCTGCGCCGGACCAATCATCGCAAGGAGCAGATCGAGCATCGGCTGGAAGTGCTCGCCGGCTACCTGATTGCCTATCTGAACATCGACAAGGTGATCAAGATCATCCGCTCGGAAGACGAGCCGAAGCCGGCGCTGATCAAGGCGTTCAAGCTCACCGAGATCCAGGCGGACGCCATCCTCAATATGCGGCTGCGCTCCCTGCGCAAGCTCGAGGAAATGGAAATCCGCAGCGAGGACAAGAATCTTCGCAACGAACTCAAGGGCGTCAAGGCGATGCTCGCCTCCGAGGCCGAGCAGTGGGCGAAGGTCGGCGAGCAGGTGCGCAAGGTGCGCGACCTCTTCGGACCGAAGACGCCGCTCGGCAAGCGCCGCACCCAATTTGCCGATGCCCCCGAGCACGATCTCGCTGCGATCGAGGAAGCCTTCGTGGAGCGCGAGCCGGTCACCGTCGTGGTCTCCGACAAGGGCTGGCTACGCACGCTGAAGGGCCATGTCGCCGATCTCTCGGGGCTAACCTTCAAGACCGACGACCAGCTCGGCTCTGCATTCTTTGCCGAGACCACCTCGAAACTGCTGCTGTTCGCCACCAACGGAAAATTCTATTCGCTCGACGTCGCCAAACTGCCAGGCGGTCGCGGCCATGGCGAGCCGATCCGGATGTTCATCGACATGGAGCAGGATGCGGCGATCGTGTCGCTGTTCGTCAACACCGGCGGCCGCAAGTTCCTGGTCGCCAGCCATGAAGGGCAGGGCTTTGTGGTCAACGAGGACGACTGCGTCGGCAACACCCGCAAGGGCAAGCAGGTGCTCAATGTCGAGATGCCGAACGAGGCCCGCGCACTCGCCACCGTTACCGGAGATACCGTCGCCGTGATCGGCGACAACCGCAAGATGCTGCTGTTTCCGATCGACCAGGTGCCGGAAATGGCCCGCGGCCGCGGTGTGCGGCTGCAGAAATACAGGGATGGCGGACTGTCCGACATCGCGACCTTCGACGCCAAGGATGGCCTGACCTGGAAGGATTCCGCCGGCCGCGAATTCAGCGCCACGATCAAGGAACTCGCCGAGTGGCGCGGCACCCGCGCCGACGCCGGCCACCTGCCGCCGAAGGGTTTCCCGAAGTCGAACAAGTTCGGCCGAGGCGTCGAGTAGAGGCGCCAATTAGATCGGTGGGCGACGTCTGATTTCATTTCTTCCGGCTATCTGACCATGACCCAGGTCGGCTGCAGCAGCGGATACGCGATCAGGCCCACGGCGGCTGTGGCGGCGATCAGGAGCGGGTTGACGATTTTCCAGCGAAACAGGATGGCGAGTGAGATCAACCCTATCAAAGCGGTGAGCCAGTCACCGATGGCGATGCGTCCCAAGAGGATGCATGCACCCAGTATCGTTCCGATTGCCGCCGCGTAAGCGCCCTTGACAAAGCCCTGGACGTTACGATTGCCACGATGGCGCGTGAGCAAGGGCGCTGCGATGAGCACCAAAAGAAAGGATGGAAGGAAAATGCCGATCGTCGAGACGACCGAACCCCAAAATCCCGCGACGAGATACCCCACGAAGGTCGCGGTGATCACGACCGGGCCAGGGCTGATCATGCCGATGGCGACAGCGATCAGGAATTGGCGTTGATCCAGCCAGCCGAACTGCTGGACGAGCCCCTGTTCGAGGAAGGGAACGATCACCAGGCCGCTACCAAAAGTGAGCGAGCCAGCCTTGAGGAAGAACAACAGCAGCTTTCCGAGGATCGAGCCTG
>JBDTKD010000636.1:0-5725 GCA_039935515.1 Bradyrhizobium sp. | reverse complement strand
CCTCGAGCGACTTCGCCATCACCGGACCCGTGAATTGCTGCACCTTGAGCGCAAAACGCCGAACGCGCGGGGCGCCGTGCAAGGCGCGGCCGGGCTTGATCAGATCCATCGTCAGCGCGTCCCGCAGAAAATCGAAAATGCCGTCGTCGGCGGCGAACCAGTCTGCCCGGGCCTGTTCGATCGTCGCCGAAATCAGCGCATGATCATGCGCGGTTGCCCCGGCCGGGGTCAGGTAGGTGCGGTAGATCGGAAAATGCAGGACGTAGAGCTCGAGCGCCTGCCGCAGGCCGTCGGCGGAAAAGTCACGGGTTGAGTAGTGCCCCGCGGCAATGCGCGCGAGCAGCCGCGTCAGCACCGTGAATTCGCTGGTCAGCAAGGTGTCGATCACCCTGCGCTTGGCCGCTTTCAGCATCGGGTCGAGCCGGGGGCTCGTATTGCTGATCTGCCGCCAGATCTCGTCGAGTGGGTCGAGACCGCTGTCGTCGACCAGCACCCGCGTGATGGCGTTGAGCCACTCATAGCCGGTAGTGCCGTGGACGTCCGCGAAGGGGCATTGCGATTCATGCTCGCCGAGGATTTTCTCGATCACGATGTAAAGCGGCTGGGGGGCGTCGCCCTGAGCCTTGCGGATCAGGCGGCGCAGCCGCTGGAAATATTGCGCGGGATCGCGCAAGCCGTCGATGTGATCGAGCCGCAGGCCCTGCAACTGGCCTGCCGCAACCAGCGTCTTGACCAGGCGATGGATGGCGTCGAACGTGCCGGCATCCTCGACCCGCAGCCCGGCGAGGGTATTCACATCGAAGAAGCGGCGGTAGTTGATGTCACTGGAGGCGAGCCGCCAGTGGCCGAGCTTGTAGTGCTGGCGTTCCAGGAGATGATGCAGCGCGAGCGTCTGGGCGGCGCGATCGGGTGCGGCCCGATAAGCCCTGAGCCCGCGCGTGATGATCGCCGCGCCACCGTCAATGGCTTTCAACTCGGCCTTGAAGGCGGGCGCCTCATTGCGATCGGGATGGCGCAGCCCCCGATAGCGCGACGCCAGCGCAAGAATGCGCTGGCCCTCCGGGCTATGTTCGGCGCCGGCTTCCCTTGCGACCGTGCGCAATATTTCGCTGTAGCGCTCGGGTGCGATCGGCAGCCGATGTTCGAAATACCAGGCCGAAAAGCTGCCTTCGTCCGCGTCGTAGCGCAGTTCAATCTCGCCCTTTTCCAGCGCTTCGCCATAGGACGAACCGATGATCGGCAGCAGCACGCCGCCGCGCGCGCGATAGGGCAACAGCTCCCAGTCGATGTCGAACGATACCGCATGGGGCGAAGCCTGGCCCCATTCCAGTGTGTCAAGCCACCACGGATTATCCGCGAAATGCACCCCGACATGGTTCGGGACGAAATCAAGGATCAGGCCGAGATCGTGCCGTTGCAGCGCCGCGCTCAAGCGCTGGAATCCGGCCTCGCCGCCGAGTTCGGGATTGAATTGGGCATGATCGACGATGTCGTAGCCGTGGCTGCTGCCCTTGCGCGCCTTCATGAACGGCGAAGCATAGAGATGGCTGATACCGAGCGCCTTCAGGTAGGGAACAACCGCCGCGGCGGCGTCGAAATCGAAGTTCGCCGTGAGCTGCAAGCGATAGGTGGCGACGGGAATGGCGGGAGGCATCACCGGGCTCCGATGCGCCAGAGCACAAACCAGGGAGGCATCGGGATGCCGGCCTCGCTGCCCCAGATGACGGTACCGGTCATGTCACCTGGCGGGATCGCGATCTTGCGTGGCGACAAATTCGCGATCAACGAGAGCCGCGCACCGTCGCCCATCCGCCAGTCGGCCGTTAGCCGGCCGTCGTCCGCCGCCCGCGCCTCGCCAAAGGTGGCGCCCGCAAGCCGCGGCATGATCTCCCGGCGGCGTATCGCGAGCAGGTCCCGCACCAGCGCCAGCCGCTGGCGCCCCGCCGGCTGGTCACGCGCCCCCCAGTCCGGCACGGCCGAACGGAAGGTGGCGGCAGAGAGCGGGTCGGGGACCTCGTCGCCATATTTGGCGTAGGCACCGGCGAATTCCCGCCGCCGGCCCTGGCGTACCGCGTCGGCGAGTTCGCCGTGGAAATCGCAAAAGAACGGAAACGGCGCCTTCGAACCCCATTCCTCGCCCATGAACAGCATCGGGATCGCCGGCGCCAGCAGGGTGATCGCCAGCGCGGCTTCGATCGCCGGCTCGCTGGCATGGCTTGCGAGCCGGTCGCCGAGCGCGCGGTTGCCGATCTGGTCGTGGTTCTGCAGGAAGTTGACAAAGGCGATGGGGGCTAGCTGGCGGCTCGGCTCGCCACGCAACACCCCGCCGCGATGCGCGGAGGCCTCGCCCTGATAGACAAAGCCGGAGCCGAGCGCCCGCGCGATGTCGTGAAGCGGGGCGCGTTGGTAGTCGCGGTAGTAGCCGTGGCTTTCCCCGGTCAGCAGCACATGCCAGGCGTGGTGATAGTCATCGTTCCACTGCGCGCGGTATTTGCCACGCGGCGGTCCTTCACCGGCATCGAGCAGGCTCGCGGCGTTGTCGTCGTTCTCCAGCACCAGATGAATATGCCGGCCTGTGGCGCTGGCGAGTTCGCCGGCCGCGTCGCTAAGCTCCTGCAGCATCGAAATCTCGCCCGGTTCGGCAATGGCGTGGACCGCGTCCAGCCGCAGTCCGTCGAACCGGTATTCGTCGAGCCAATACAGCGCGTTCTCGATGGCGAAGGCACGCACTTCGCGCACCCGATAATCGATCGCGCTGCCCCACGGGGTCTGCGCCTTGATAAAGAAGGCGGGGGCGTATCGGCCGAGGTAGTTTCCCTCAGGCCCGAAATGATTGTAGACGACATCGAGCAACACCATCAGTCCGCGCAGATGCGCTTCATCGATCAGGGCCTTGAGATCGTCGGGCCGTCCATACGCGCTGTCGGGCGCATACCACAGCACCCCGTCATAGCCCCAGTTGCGCTGCCCTGCGAAATCCACCAGCGGCATCAGTTCCAGCGCCGTGATGCCGGTCGCGACGAGATGATCGAGCTTGGCGGTCATGGCGCGGTAGGTGCCCTCGGGCGTGAAGCTGCCGACATGAGTTTCGATCACGACAGCCTCGTGCCATGGGCGCCCCTGCCAGTCCCGGGCGCGCCAGGCATAGCTCGCGGGGTCGATCACCTCGCTCGCGCCGAACACGTCGTCGGGCTGAAACGCCGACGCCGGGTCGGGCACATCGACCTCGCCGTCGATCCGGAACCTGTAGCGCGCACCGGCCGCCACGCCCGGGATGTCGGCGGAAAACCAGCCGTCGCCGCGGCCGTGCAGGGGGCACGGCTTTTCCAGCAGCAGATCGACATCTTGGGCCGCCGGCGCCCACAGACGGAATAGGGTTCCATCCGACGTCAGCCTTGGGCCGAACTGCCGCGCATTCATGCCGAACCCGCAAAGGCAAGCACCGAGCGGGGAGGCGCCTCGGTTTCGCTTCCCGATTCGAAATCCGTGGCCGGCTGTTCGCGGTCCACGGTATTGAGCACCCGCTTCCAGGTTTTGTATTCAGCCATGCCCGGCAGCTTGAATGCGACCGGCTCCGTTGCCGCGTTCAGCACGATGAAGATCGGCGCCTGCCCCTGCTGGTCGGGCCCGAGCACGTAGGCGAGAAACCGGCCTTCCGGGAAATTCCAGTCCTGCTCGGTCATCTCAACCGCCGCCGGTGTCAGCCACAACACGCCGTACGATCCGTCGGCGCGTCGCCCATCGAGCCATTGGCGCGACCGGATCTGCGGAAACCGTCTGCGCAACTCGGTCATGTGGCCGATGAAATCGGTGAGGTCGTCCTCGTGGCCGAGGTTTTCCCAGCCGACCCAGCCGATCACGTTGTCCTGGCAATAGGCGTTGTTGTTGCCGTTCTGGGTGTTGCCGACTTCATCGCCGGCCAGGATCAGCGGCAGTCCTTGTGCGAGCATGAGGCAGGCGAGCTGGTTTTTCCGCAACTGACGGCGCAATGCGACGATGGTCGGATCGTCGGTCGGGCCCTCATGGCCGCAATTGTTGCTGAGATTGTCGCTGGAGCCGTCACGGTTGTCTTCGCCGTTGGCCTCGTTGTGCTTTTCATTATAGCTGAACAGGTCGGCCAGCGTAAAACCGTCATGCACGGCGATGTGATTGACCGCGGCGCGGTGGGCGCGGCCGTCGTGGTTGAACAGGTCGGACGATCCGGTCATGCGGCCCGATACTTCGCCAATCAGGCTGCCTTCGCCGCTCCAGTAGCGCCGCATCGCGCTGCGATAGCGGTCGTTCCACTCCGACCATTGCGAGGGAAACGCGCCGACCTGATAACCGCCGAGCCCGAGGTCCCACGGCTCGGCCACCAGCTTCACCGTTGACAGCACCGGGTCCTGCCGGACCGCGGTAAGAAACGGACCGTTGCGGTCGAACCCGTTCGGCCCGCGTGCCAGCGTGGTGGCGAGGTCGAAGCGAAAGCCGTCGACGTGGCAGACTTCGACCCAGTAACGCAGCGAATCCATCACCATCTGCAGAACCCGCGGATGGGTCAGGTTGAGCGAGCTGCCGCAGCCGGTGAAATCGTCATAATACCGCGGATTGTCCGGCTTCAGCCAGTAGTAGGAAGCGTTGTCGATGCCGCGGAACGACAGCGTCGGGCCCATATGGTTGCCCTCGGCGGTGTGGTTGTAGACGACGTCGAGCATCACCTCGATGCCGGCGTCGTGCAGCCGTGCCACCGCGGTGCGGAAGGCGTTGAGCGGGTTGTCCTGCGAGTAGCGCGGCTCGGGCGCAAAAAACGACAGCGTGTTGTAGCCCCAGTAGTTCGACAGCTTCCGTTCCACCAGGATGCGGTCGTCGACGAAGCCGTGGACCGGCAGCAGCTCGATGGTGGTGACGCCGAGCCGCTTGAGGTGATCGATCATCGCGGGCGACGACAGGCCGCCATAGGTGCCGCGCAAATTAGGCGGCACGTCCTCGCGCTGCTGCGTCAGGCCCTTGACATGCGCCTCATAGATGATGGTGTCTTCCCAGGGGATGTTGGGACGTATCTCGCGCCGTCCCCAGTTGAAGGTCTCGTCGACGACCACCGCCTTCGGCATGCCGCGCGCGTTGTCGCGCCGGTCGAACGAGAGGTCCTCGCGCGCGCTGCCGGTGCGGTAGGCGAAATGCGCATCGCTCCATACCAGGCGTCCGGCAAGCCGCCTGGCATAGGGATCGAGCAGCAGCTTGTTGGGGTTGAAGCGGTGACCGTGTTCCGGCTCGTAGGGTCCATGAACGCGATAGCCGTAGAGTTGCCCGGGCGATACGTCGTTGAGGTAGCCGTGCCAGACATCTTCGCTGCGCTCGGGCAATTCGATGCGTTCGAGTTCGCGGCGGCCCTGATTGTCGAACAGGCAGAGCTCGACCCTTTTCGCATTGGCGGAAAACAGCGCGAAATTGGTTCCCCGGCCGTCCCAGCTTGCACCGAGGCGCGAGGACGCTCCTGCGGAGAGTCGCATGCTCAGCTTTCCGGTACGAGAAATATGGCGGCCAGCGGCGGGACGGTGAGATTGAGCTCGGGAACGAGGCCGTCCAGCGTCTGGACTTCACCGACATTCCCGACATTGCTGCCGCCATAATGCGCCGAGTCCGAATTGAGCACCTCGCGCCATCTGCCGGCGAACGGCACCCGGACGCGATAATTGTGATAGACGTTCGGCGAAAAATTCATGACCACGAGGCATCGCGCGCGGGC
>JBDTKD010000635.1:0-7304 GCA_039935515.1 Bradyrhizobium sp. | reverse complement strand
TGAGCACGCCGGCGATCTCGCCGGGGGACAGCGGCACCCGGGTCAGCCGCTCCGGCATGAACACATCCTGCACGCGCGAGATCGGCAACCCGAACAACTGTCCGCCGATCACCGCGGTGACATATTCGGCGACCGTGCCTTCGGTCGTTTCGGTCTTGTTCATCCTGGTTACCTTGAACCTGTCATGACGTCCGGCTGCATCGGTGTCAGGCCGCCCTGTACAGTTCGGCGGTCTGTTCCTTCAGCGCCGCGATCAGTCCGGGACGGTCGAATTTGGCGACGTAATCATGGAAGCCAGCGAGCCGGCCGCGCTCGATCGCCGCCGGCGACACCAGCGAGGACAGCGCGATGATCGGCATCGAACTCAAATGCTGGTCGGCCCGGATCGTCTCGGCGAACTCGTAGCCGTTCATCTCCGGCATCTCGATGTCGGTCAGCACCACGTCGAACGGCTGGCCGGAGCGCAGCACCTGCAGCCCCTCCTGCGCGCTCGGCGCCACCCGCACCCGATAGCCTGCCGCCTTCAGCACCGGCGCCAGCATATTGCGGAAGAACGCCGAGTCGTCGACCAGCAGCACCGATTGCGCATTCAGCGACGGTCGCATCTCCTTGCGGTGGAACCAATCGGCGAACGCCATCGGCAGGAAGTGGCCGACATCGATCACCTCGGTGGCGCGGCCCTTTATCACCGCCGAGCCCAGAATGCCCTCGCTGGAGCTGGCGACCTCGATGTTGAGCCGCTCCTCGACAATGTCGATGATCTCATCGACCACCAGCCCCATCGAGCGGCCGTCATCGGCGAACACCAGAATCGGCTGGGCGCCCGAGCCCTTCAGGCCGACGCCGGCCATCTGCACCAGCGGCATCAGCTGATCGCGGTACTGCACCATGTAGCGGCCGTTGGAGAGTTCGATCATGTCGGCGGCGATTTCTTCCAGCCGGGTCACCAGCGCCAGCGGCACTGCCTTGGGCTGGCTCGACCCGGCGCGGAACACCAGCAGCGAGGTCAGCTGTTCGGCCGCACCGGCGCGCATCGCCGCGTTCTCGTCGGCGATTTCGTGCGATGCCGCGACCGAGGTCCCGAGCGCCTTGGCGATGCCGTTGGGGTCGATAATCATGATCACGGCGCCATCGCCCAGAATGGTATTGCCGGAGAACATGTCGATGTGGCGCAGCTTGGTCGACATCGGTTTGACCACGATTTCTTCGGTGTGGAATACGCCGTCGACCACGATACCGAAGGTCTGACTGCCGACCTGGGTGACGACGATGAAGCCGTTCTCCGGGTCGGAGGAAGAGCCGTCGTCGATCCCGAGCAGCTTTTTCAGGTGCACCAGCGGCAGCAGCTTGTTGCGCAGCCGCAATACCGCGGTGTCCTTGATGCGCTCGATGCGGTGCTCGGAATTGGCCCGCGCCCGCACCAGTTCGACCACCGCAAGCTGCGGGATCGCGAAGCGGTCGCCGGCGGCTTCCACGATCAGCGCCGAGACGATTGCGAGCGTCAGCGGGATCTTGATGGTGACGCTGGATCCCTCGCCGGCCACCGACTTGACGTCGATGGCGCCGCCGATCTGGTCGATATTGGTGCGCACCACGTCCATGCCGACGCCGCGGCCGGACACGCTGGTCACGGCGGCCGCGGTCGAGAAGCCCGGCGCGAAGATGAATTTGTGGATCTGCGCTTCCGTCATCTTCTCGAGATCGGCCTCGCTGACGAGGCCATTGGCAACAGCCTTGGCCTTGATGCGCTCGGTGTTGAGGCCGCGGCCGTTGTCGGCGATGCAGATGATGATATGGCCGCCTTCATGGTAGGCGGAGAGGCGGATGGTGCCCTGCTCGGGCTTGCCGCCGGCCAAGCGCTCGGCGGGCGTCTCCAGCCCGTGATCGGCGGAGTTGCGCACCATATGGGTCAGCGGGTCCTTGATCAGGTCGAGCACCTGGCGGTCGAGTTCGGTGTCGGCGCCGTGCATCTCGAGCTCGATCTGCTTGTTCAGTTCGCCCGACAGGTCCCGCACGATCCTCGGCAGCTTCTGCCAGGCATTGCCGATCGGCTGCATCCGCGTCTTCATGACGCCTTCCTGCAGCTCGGCGGTCACATTCGACAGCCGCTGCAGGGGCACCTTGAACTCGGTATCGTCGTTGCGCCGGGAGATCTCCAGCAGCTGATTGCGCGTCAGCACCAGCTCCGACACCATCGTCATCAGGTGTTCCAGCGTGTCCACATTGACCCGGATCGACTGGTTGGCGATGCGGTCGCTCTCGGACGATTCCGGTTCGGCGGAGAGTTTCCTCGGCGCCGGCTTCGTCTCCCTGGCTGACGAAGCGCGCGGCGCAGGCGCCGCCGGCTTGGCGGGCGCGGCAGCCTCCGTCGCGGTGTCGCGGAAGGCGCGTTCCAGTTCATCCAGCGAGACTTCGCCGGGACGCAGTTCGCGCTCGAGCGTTTGGGGCACCAGCGTGCCCTGAACCGCGATCGGCGGAGCCGACGCTGCCGCGATCGGCGGAGCCGACGCTGACATCCCCTGCACCCCGCGCTCAACCATCTGATGAAGCTGGACGATCAAATCCTGATCATTGCCCTCCGGTTCCGCCTCGGTGGCTTCGAGGCGGGAGAGGATTTCCTTGATGCGGTCGATGCTGGCGAGGATCAGGCTGACCGCCTCCCCCGTGACCGGCATGCCGTCGCGGAATTTGCCCATCAAGGTCTCGCCGGCATGGGCCAGCGCTTCCCGCCGCGGCAACCCCAGAAAGCCGCAAGTGCCCTTGATGGTGTGGACCAGACGAAAGATGTTATCCAGAATCCTGGCGTTGTTCGGATCCTGCTCGAACCGAACCAGCTGATTATCGACGGTGTCCAGGCTCTCGCCCGTCTCCGTCAGGAACTCGCGCAGCAAGTCGTCCATGAACCAGACCTTCGAACCCACGGGCGCGCACGACTTCGACGCGCCTTTCGGGGTCTGGGCAGCTTCTATGCAAAGCGTTTAATATTGGTTGAGCAACCGGAAAAGAACGCTCTCAACAAAGAGATAAGAACGCCTCCCGCCGGCTGGACGCAGGCCGTCAAGCACTGGTTAACCATGTTTGCGAGGCCGTGCCCCTATGAGGCTGTTACCACAACCGAATCCCCGTCGGGCGCCAGCACCACCTCCAGTCCGCAGGACTGGGCCAGCAGCCGCGTGTAGTACGGCTGCACCGCGTGGGCGTCGACACTTGAACTGCCGTCGGAACGGAGCAGGTCCGCAATGTTTTGCGGCATGCGCGCGTTGAGCCCGCTTGCCGCGACGCGAAAGCCCATGGCATCGCCGTCGCCAACCGGATCGACCGTGAGCGTGCCGCCGCGTGGAATGGTCTGCTGCGCGATCACCATCATGTTCAGGAGCAGCTTGACCCGGTTTTTCGCCAGCAGCAGCCGCGGCAGATTCCAGGCGATCGTGGTCTTGCCGTCCTCAAGGTGACCCTTCGCCATGTTTTGCGCGTCGCCGAGATCGATCTGCGCACCCGACGAACCTGCGGCACCGAACGCCAGACGGCAGAACTGCAGCCGCGCCGACGCGGTCCTGGCGCTCTTGCGGATCAAATCGAGGGCAAATTCCCGATCGTCCGGCTTGGGGTTGTCGTCGAGCACCTCAAGCCCATTGACGATCGCGCCCACCGGACTGATGAGGTCGTGGCAAACCCGCGAACACAACAGCGCCGCAAGTTCGAGGGCGTCGGGGGCGGGACCGTGGGGCGAAGTGCCAGACATGAGCTATTCCTGGGGATCTGCACGGCGCGGGACCAAGGCGAATCACACACGCTCGCTGGGTTGATACACTGCGGACGCGCGGACTGCCAACACAGGGCGGGGCTGTTCCGACTTCATCGTACCGGAGTTCATCGCCTGGGTGATCCCGCGGCGGCAATCGGGCCTATTGTGCGAGACTTTGCTTGAGTTCCGGCCAGCGCAGCCTGGCCTTGCGCAGCACATCGGAGGGATCGGTGGCGAAGGTGTCCCGGGTCTCCTCGCGGCCGAACAGATAAAGCCGCTCTCCCGAGATCAGCCAGAACCGCGGGTTACCGGCGACCGTGACCCCGCGCGCCACGTCGGTGGGGTCGTAACCGCCGAACTGGGGCCCGTAAATATCGGGATGAGCGACGAAAGACGCCCGATTGCCCTCGTTGCGGAAGCGCCAGACCGCCCCCTGCCCGTCTGCCTCGTAGGCCTCGACGCCGATTTCGGGGCGGGCATCGGTGAAGTAGGCAACGGGGTCGAAGCCCTCAATGGCCAGACCCGTGAAGCGATTCAAGACCACCCGCTCGGTGGTGGCCGCCGCGGCTGCGGCCTCGGGGCGAACCATCACGCCGAGGCTCAGCCCCACAAGGCTCGCCACGGCAGTAATAAAGGCTATTCCGGGGCGCCAACCGTTTCTTTCCTGCCGCTGTGCCGTCATAGTTGGTGCCGATAACATCCGAGTCGGGGACTATGGACGCAACCTAAGGCCGCGTTTGTTGGCGTCAGGTTAAGGCGGCGGCCGCGATTTGATATCCAGGGGTTTTTCATGATTTTCGCCTCACGCCTTGCCGCGGTGTCGCTCGCCGCGATGATGTGCTGGACCGTGCCTGCCTCAGCGCAGCCAGCGGCGCCGGAGCCCGCCGCCGCGCCGCAACGCGCGCCCGGTGCCGGCACCTATCAGTCGGACGAACTGGTCAGCGCCGGACACCGGTTCTTCGGCAATGTCTCGCGCGGGCTCGCCTCGGTCATCGAGCGCGCGGTAAGCCAGTGGGGGCTGCCGAACGGTTACGTCCTGGGCGAAGAGGGCAGTGGCGCCTTTGTCGCCGGGCTGCGATACGGCGAAGGCACGCTCTACACCAAGAATGCCGGCGATTTGCGGGTTTACTGGCAGGGACCGTCGGTCGGCTTCGACTGGGGCGGCGATGGCGCTCGCACCATGACGCTGGTCTACAATCTTCCCGCCACCAATGCGATCTACCAGCGCTTTGCCGGCATCGAGGGCTCGGCCTACATCATCGGCGGCTTCGGGATGACGGCGCTGACCGCCAACAACATCGTATTGGTGCCGATTCGTTCCGGCCTCGGCCTGCGCCTCGGCGCCAACATCGGCTATCTCAAATACACGCCGCGCGCCACATGGAACCCGTTCTGACGCTTTCTTGAGCGAACAAAAACGGCAACTGCGCTGTTAACGAATTCAAGTTAGCGCGGCATTGGGCTGGCCTTGGCCCCGCAGCCCATGGCATTGTGAATAACGACGCGTTTCTCGCTGGAGCACCACCTATGGTCGAACCGATCATGTATCTGGCGATCGGTTTTCTAGTCTCGATGCTGTTATGGCTGATGATCGTGCCGCTGGTTCACAACCGCGCGGTGCGGCTGACGACCCGGCGCATGGAGGCGGCCACACCGCTGTCGATGGCCGAAATCCAGGCCGACAAGGATCAGCTGCGCGCGGAATTCGCGATGTCGGCGCGGCGGCTCGAGATGAACGTCGATCAGCTCAAGAACAAGACCACCAGCCAGCTTGCCGAACTCGGCAAGAAATCTGACGCGATCAACCGCATGAAGATCGAGCTCGGCGAAAAGAACGCCACGATCTTTTCGCTCGAGGCGCGCGAGAAGGCGGTGAAGGAGCAGTTGCGGGCGACCGAAGAGGAGTTTGCCGCCAAGACGGAGGCGCTGCGCACCGCCGAGCAGGCGCTGAGCGACAAGCAAAACGAGCTGGCGAAGATCCATGCCGAATTATCCGACCGTTCGATCATGGCGCAGAGCCGCCAGGTCGAACTGGTGGCGGTGCGCACCCAGATCGACGAACTGAAGCAGCGCGTCGGCGAGGCCGAAAGGGATTTTGCCTCGACCCAGGCGCGGCTTGCGCATGAACACGCCGAATCGGAAACCGCGACGCGTGAACTCAACGAAGCGCGCGGCCGGGTCGAGAATCTGAGCCAGCGGGTCACCGATCTCGACCGCCAGCTGATCATCCAGGTCAAGGAAGCCGAAATGCTCGGCAGCCGCGTCACCGACCTCGAAGCGCGCCTCGCCACCCAGGGCAAGCTACTGGCCGAGCGCGACTATGAAAACAGGCAGCTGCGGCAGTCGAGCGAGGCCGCCCAGCGTCTGGTCGAGGAATTGCGCGACGAACTGCAGGCATCGAGCGGCGGCAAATCGCCTGCGATCGAAAAACTGCGCACCGAGAAGGCCGCCATCGAGGAGCAGCTTCGGCTGGCCCGCGACGAGCGCGCCACAACCCAGCGCGACCTCCACGCAATCCAGCAGCAGGCCGAGAGCTCATGGGCGACCGAGCGCATGGAGAACGCGCTGCTGCGTGAACGCATCAACGACATTGCCGCCGAGGTCGCCAAGCTCGCAATGACGCTCGAGGGGCCGAATTCGGCGATCGAGGCCATGCTGGCGGCAGAACCGGCGATTCCGGCGAAGACGGCGCGGCCCGTCAATGGCGCCGCAGCCAGCGATAGCGCCAACAGCAGCCAACCGGAGGGCGGCGGCACGCTCGCCGAGCGAATCCGGGCGCTGCAGTCGCACGCCTCCCGCGCCCGTCAGCACGGGGCGTGAAGCTTTCCGCCCGGTTTGCCGCCTTTGGCTTGACATCCCTGCCCCGCACAATATGGAACAAAAAGTGAACTTTCTGTTGACGTTATTGTTTCACATGATAGTATGAGTGAAACAGCAACGTCAGAGGGATTGTTCCTATGGCTGCTCAAATTTTGCCGATGCCGGGCTTCAAGGCGCCCGCAGACCCGGTCGGATACTTCGTTAGATTGGGAGATAGCGGGCATCGTCAATTAGCGGATTTGCACGCCGAAGGGCGATTTTCGCCGAAGCGGTTGGTCGTCGATGCATCGCGCCTGCGCCATCAAAAGGAATTGGTGGAAGCATTGCGAGCGTCAGGCACGCGTATCATTTTGGATACAAAGGCAGCAGAACTTTCATCCGCCAGAAACTGATGAAGCGAATGGAAGCTCACAGTCACCGCGTTGAGAAATTGCGCGCGACGCTGGAGAATCTGTATGAAACTCGGGGCATTGATACGCCGCAAGTTGCCAATAATAGAAAAGAAAAGTTCAAATAATACGGGAGCACGCCTAACATGAGTACTGCTCAAAGCACCGTCGCTAGATACATCAATGATCTAGAGAGAATTGGCGGCCTAAGAAGCACTGATATTGCTAACATTACTAGCGTGTCGAAAGCGACTGTAACACGCTGGACTAAGGGAGCCTTGAAGCCACGACCACATATGCAACTGGTATTGTCAGATTTGCATTACGTGGTTGGTAGGCTCCAGGAGTAT
>JBDTKD010000634.1:0-5557 GCA_039935515.1 Bradyrhizobium sp. | reverse complement strand
CGCGAGCGCACCAGGGCCTATGGCGCGGAGGTGGTCCTGTACGATCGCGACCGCGAGGATCGCGAAGCGATTGCCCGCGACATCGCCGACAAGCGCGGCGCAACGCTGGTGCCGCCTTATGACGATCCCATGGTGATCGCGGGCCAGGGCACGGTGGGCCGGGAAATCGCCGAGGACATGGCGGCGCTTGGCTTCACGCCGGATATCGTGGCGGCGCCGGTATCGGGCGGCGGCCTGATCGCGGGGGTCGCCACCGCGGTCAAGGCGCGCTATCCGCAAGCCGAGCTGATGTCCGTCGAACCCGAAGGTTTTGACGATCATGCCCGCTCGCTGCGTGCCGGAAAGCGCGAACCGCATCGCGCCGAAGGCCGTACCATCTGCGACGCGCTGATGGCCTCGATCCCCGGCGAAATCACCTTCGCCATCAACAGCCGCTTGCTCACCCGAGGCGTCACCGTTTCCGATGCCGAAGTAGGCGCAGCAGTCGGCTTTGCCTTTCGCGAGCTGAAGCTGGTGGTCGAGCCGGGCGGGGCGGTCGACCTTGCCGCACTTCTCGCCGGGCGCATCGATGCCCGCGGCAGGAACGTCGTCATCGTCCTGTCGGGCGGCAATGTGGATGCGGATCTGTTTGCGAAACTGATCGGCTGATCAGGAAAACAGCGCGATCTTCTCGGCCTGGCTCAGGCGCCGGATCGGCGCCAGCGGATCGGACGCCAGCGACACAGGTCTGCGCACGATCCCGCTCGCGACCAGGGTCGAGCCAAGGGAAGGTTGCGGCGGCGGCTCGGGTTCAGGGGACAGCCGAATCGTCGCAGCCGGTGTTGCAACGATCTCGGCGATCGTTTCGGGCTCGGCGGGCACCGACTCAGCGGCGCGCACGTCCTCGCCATAGATATCGGCATCCGCATCGGCCGGATCCGGCGCAGCCATTTCAAGGGCGATCAGGTCCAGCACGGCTTCGTCGTCGGCGTCGGCGGCCTCAGTGGTTGGTTCGGCCGGTTCGAGCGTTGCCACGGCCGCATCGACCGACACCGCCGAAACCGCCGAAACCGTGATCGAGGCTTCGGCGTCATGCGATGTGGTTGCAGGCGGCTCAGTCTCCGCGACGGCAGGCGTTTCGTCCGCGGCGGCGGAGGAGGGCGCTGCGATGATGGCTTCTTCGACATCCTGCGATGCCGCCTCGCGGTCGCTGAATTTGTCGAGTTCCTGGTTGATCAGATCGAACGCCGCACGCAGGGAAGCGCGGGGATCGCTCGACGAAATCTGTTCGCAGCCGGCTTCAATCGCCCCGGTCTGCGAATCGATCAGATCGCAAATCCGGCCGTCGGCGCCGATCTCGCGCCAGCGCCATGAGATTTCCCGGATCACCCGGATGCCCTTGCGGACCGGGGCCAACGCTGCTTCCAGGGCGAAGCGGTCGAGCGCGGCCGACGTGGCCGTTCTCGCCTGTTCGACGGCGCTCCCGATCGCGGTCAGCGCCTCCGCAAGCCCGTTGTCGGGCGGCTCCGATTTCTGGGCGGCGAGACATTGTTCGACCCGCGCCACCGCATCGAGCACCATGCGGGTGTCCGCATTGCGGTTGCGCTTGGCATATTCGCCGAGAAACCAGCGGCCCCGCGCCGTTTCCATGAACGCTTCGCTGATCGCGTCGTAATCCTCCTCGCTCGGCTGCGCGGCGCGAGCAGAGATCGGCGATAGGGCGAATGCTTGGTCGGCCATATTGAACTCTTCCGCGCAAATCACCGCGCGTTACGCTAACGATCACCACGATATCGACCGAATCGCAATTGAATTGATGCCGCCCGAATCACAAATCCCCATCCCATCGCAAGCGGCGCCCGAGCGATTCGCGGTGCGACTGGCGCTGTTTTATGCGGCGGTGTTCGGTCTCAGTGGCACCTATTTGCCGTTCTTCCCGGTGTGGCTGAAGGCGGTCGGGATCGACGCGTCGTGGATCGGGATCATCACGGCGGTGCCGGCGGTGACGCGGTTCACGGTGTTGCCGCTGGTGACGGGCCTTGCCGAAAGCCGTCAGCGCTGGTCACGGCGCAGGAGCCTTCGGCGGTTGTCCTCGCCGAGGTCCAACTGGCGCACGGCCTAACCTACGGGCTGACCCAGGTCGGTACCATGGGATTATTGGTGCGCCATGTGCCGGGCCATGTCACAGCAAGGGGGCAAGGCTATCTCGCGGCATGCAGCGGGATCGTCGCCAGCAGCGCGTCGATCCTGTCCGGCGCGGTGTACGCCCGCTATGGGCAGGGCGTCTATTACGTGATGGCGGCGATGGCGGCATCCGGCGCGGTGGTAATGTGGCTGGCGCGGCAGCGGCTGGCGGATCATCCCCATAGCGTGGCGTCCGGTGGGTAGACCAGGCTGCCGTCGTAACGCAAACCATTGTCGCGGTCGTGCGCGAGCAGCAGCGGACCATCGAGATCGACGAAGCGGGCCTGCTGCGTCAGCAGCATCGCCGGGGCCATCGCGAGCGAGGTTGCTACCATGCAGCCGATCATGATTTCGAATCCCAGCGCCTGCGCCGCCTCGGCCATCGCCACCGCCTCGGTCAGTCCGCCTGTCTTGTCGAGCTTGATGTTGACGGCGTCATAGCGCTCGCGCAGTCCCTGCAGTGAAGCACGATCGTGCACGCTCTCGTCGGCACAGACGGCGAGCGGGCGACGGATCTGCGCCAGCGCCTCGTCCTTGCCGGCGGGCAGCGGCTGCTCGACCAGGGTGACGCCGAACAGCGCACAAGCGGCGAGGTTCCGCTGCAGATTGTCCGGCGTCCAGGCCTCGTTGGCGTCGACGATGAGTTCGGATTCGGGGGCGGCCTTGCGCACGGCCGCGATTCGCTCGCCGTCGCCGTCGCCGCCGAGCTTGATCTTGAGCAGTGGCCGATGCGCTGCCTTGGCGGTCGCCGCCGCCATCGCTTCCGGCGATCCGAGCGAAATGGTGTAGGCGGTGGTACAGGCCCGTGGGGCGGGGCGTCCGAGCAGCGCCCAGGCTCGCTGCCCCCTGGTCTTGGCCTCAAGGTCGAGCAGCGCGCAGTCCAGCGCGTTGCGGGCGGCGCCTGCGGGCATTGCGGCCTGCAGGGCCTGTCGATCGAGACCCCGCCGCACCAGCTCCCGCATCGGCTTCAGCGTCGCCAGCGTCGCCTCCGGCGTCTCGCCATAGCGCGGGTAGGGCGCGCATTCGCCGCGTCCGGTATGGCCACCCCGGCTGACTTCCGCCACCACCGTGACCGCTTGCGTCTTGGCGCCGCGGCTGATGGTGAAGGCGCCGGCGATCGGCCAGCGTTCGATTCGGACATTGAGCTTTACGGACTGGCTGGAAGTCATTTTAATATCTGGTAATTTCTGAACCGTATGCTTGCCCGGCGCAACCGGATATGACTGGTTGGCGAGCATTTCTGCAGGCAGCGGCGACGCGTTGGAACTCTCCCCTCGAAAATAGCGGAGAATCGGCACAGGAGTTGGCACCGTGAGCGGCGACCCGACATTGGAACGGATTGCACAGGGCAACGGACTTGCCCTGTGCGCGGCGGGTTCGTGGACCGCCGGCTTCGCGCCGGTGCTCGAGCAGATCGTGGCCGACGCCGAAAAGCTGACTGGCAGCCGGCCCAACATCTTCATCGATGTGTCTCAGGTCTCCAGGCTCGATACGTTCGGAGCCTGGCTGATCGAGCGCCTTCGCCGCAGCCTCAGTCAGGTCCACGCCGAGGCCAAGATCGCGGGGCTTTCGGCGAATTATTCCAGCCTGGTCGATGAAGTCCGCCGGGTAAAGGACGCGCCCGCCGCCGAGGTCACGGCGGTGACGATCACCGGCATGCTGGACCAGGTCGGACGCAGCGTGGTCGGCTTCGGCACCACCATTGTCGGACTGATCGACATGCTCGGCGCCGTGCTGGCGGCGAGCGCAAGGGTCCTGCGTCACCCCTCCAGCTTCCGCCTGACATCGACCGTGCATCACCTCGAGCAGGTGTGCTGGCGCGCGGTGCCGATCGTCGTGCTGATCACCTTCCTGATCGGCTGCATCATCTCGCAACAGGGCATCTTCCACTTCCGCAAGTTCGGTGCGGATATCTTTGTCGTCGACATGCTGGGCGTGCTGGTGCTGCGTGAAATCGGCGTGCTGCTGGTGGCGATCATGGTGGCGGGCCGCTCCGGCAGCGCCTACACCGCCGAACTCGGCTCCATGAAGATGCGCGAGGAGATCGACGCGCTGCGGACCATGGGGTTCGATCCGATCGAGGTCCTGATCCTGCCGCGGATGCTGGCGCTGATCATCGGGCTGCCGATCCTGGCCTTTCTTGGCGCCATGGCGGCGCTCTATGGCGGCGGGCTGGTGGCGTGGCTGTATGGCGGTGTCGATCCCGAAGCGTTCCTGCTGCGGCTGCGCGACGCCATCTCGATCGATCACTTCATCGTCGGCATCATCAAGGCGCCGGTGATGGCGGCGGTGATCGGCATCGTCGCCTGCGTCGAGGGGCTCGCGGTCGAGGGCAGCGCCGAATCGCTCGGGCGGCACACCACCTCTTCGGTGGTGCAGGGCATCTTCTTCGTCATCGTCATGGATGGCGTATTTGCGATCTTTTTCGCGTCGATCGGAATTTGACAATGGCGCCTGAAACGTCCGACGCCATCATCCGGGTTCGCGATATCTCGGTGCAATTCGGGACCACCAGGGTGCTGGACGGGCTCAATCTCGAGGTCAAGCGCGGCGAGATTCTGGGTTTCGTCGGTCCTTCCGGCGCCGGCAAGTCGGTGCTGACCCGCACCATCATCGGACTCGTGCCCAAGATCAGCGGATATATCGAGGTGTTCGGGATCGATCTCGACGCGGCGGACGCGCGGGCACGGCGCGGGGTCGAGCGGCGCTGGGGCATCCTGTTCCAGCAGGGCGCGCTGTTTTCCTCGCTGAGCGTGCGGCAGAATATCCAGTTCCCGGTGCGGGAGTATCTCAACGTCTCGCAGCGATTGCTGGACGAGATCGCGATCGCCAAGCTCGGCATGGTGGGGTTGCAGCCGGAGGTCGCGGACCGATTTCCCTCCGAGCTGTCCGGCGGCATGATCAAGCGCGTGGCGCTGGCGCGCGCGCTGGCACTCGATCCCGAACTGGTCTTCCTCGACGAGCCGACCTCCGGCCTTGACCCAATCGGCGCCGGCGACTTCGACGAACTGGTGCGCACCCTGCAGCGCACTTTGGGGCTGACAGTTTTCATGGTAACGCACGATCTGGACAGCCTTTATACCGCTTGTGACCGCATTGCTGTGTTAGGGAACGGTAAGATCATTGCGGCAGGATCGATGGCCGACATGCAGGCTTCGCAGCATCCCTGGTTGAGGGCCTATTTCCACGGCAAGCGCGCCCGCGCTGTCATGGGCTGATCGTTTGTCGGTTTCGGAGCTGGTTTGATGGAAACGCGGGCGAACTTCGTCCTGATCGGAGCGTTCACGCTGGCGGTGATCGCCGCGGCGTTCGGCTTTGTGATGTGGTTCCAGAGCCTCCATACCACCAAGGCCCGCACCCCGCTGCGCATCATCTTCGAAGGCCCCGCGGCCGG
>JBDTKD010000633.1:0-10468 GCA_039935515.1 Bradyrhizobium sp. | reverse complement strand
CTCACAAGAGAAGGCTGAGGCGGTAAACTATCCACACCCATACATGGCTGCCGCCGGTTGCCAGGTGGCGAGGATAGTGCAAACTGCAGAGGCGGCCCCGGTTAAAACCGAGACCGCCTCTCCGAGGAGCCAACCCGGAAAGCAATTTGAAGGCCGGAGTTCCCGCTCCGGCCTTCGGCTTTTCAGGCGATTCGAACGGTAAAGGTCGCGGAGAGATTGGGCAGCGGCGATTCGGCCTTATGCCCGATTCCCACAGGCAGGGATGTGGGTTTGAATCCTAAAACCGCCCTACTCGGCCCCGTAGTCCAA
Source organism: Bradyrhizobium sp. (assembly GCA_039935515.1). Lineage (GTDB taxonomy): Bacteria > Pseudomonadota > Alphaproteobacteria > Rhizobiales > Xanthobacteraceae > Bradyrhizobium. The sequence continues at coordinate 10,159 of JBDTKD010000633.1, read as the reverse complement.
ACCGTGGCTTTGTTCACGCCGCTTCCATTTTCTCCAGAGATTTCAACAGAGTTGACAGGACACCCCTTCCGCCAGTCCAGAACAGAACTGCGAACGCCGCCAGTAGGCGATTTTACTCCGGAAATGGCAGCCAGCGTTCTGAGCAAATCGCTCTTCGACCCCATGATTCGAACCTCGCGGTCGGCAACTTCGACCCTCTGCGCCAGGGCACGGAGATGATCGCGGCGATAGCCACCGCCTTCGATCCGCATCCGCTTGCGGGCGGTGGCTGCGAACTTGCGTAGCACCGTCGTGGTGATGGGTTGCTGAGCCGCGCTTTCTAATGCGGCGTGGGCACGCATGGCGTCGGCCTGGGACTGATCCCGGATCGCCTTCAAACCGGCGAGACGTTCCTTCAGACCCGGGTCGTTCAGATCGGCGACACCGGTCTCGACGGCGTCGTAGAGCCGCTTGAGACGGAGGTCGGACTCCACGGCGCGCTTGTTCAACTCGGCGATATGCTCGCGCCGCCGCTCGGTGCGCTCCTGGCGGCGGTCCAATACTGAGGCGAGAACCTCCTCCAGCCGCTCGGGAGCCAGCAGGCGGTGCTCGATATGCCCGGCAACGAGCGTGTCCAGCTTCTCCATCGGCCCGCTTCGCTCGACGCAGCCAGTCTCGCCCTGCCGGGCCTTGGTTGAGCAGGTGTAGTAGCGGCCGCCACGAATTCAACAAGCGCAGCAAGAGCACGGAGCTCAAGCCGGTCGGCGAAGTGATCGCCGTCATCAAACATCGGCGCGCCTTGCGATTTCCCCGCACGCGAATGCTGAACGCGTCGATCAATGACCGCCGAACCGTCGTGCGACCGTTGCAAAGAGCGCGCTTGGCCAGCGATGCGGACGACAATCGGATGGCATCGTGTGCGTCGCCCACGGCACTTTGCCGATATGGGGATGTCGGTTTCACGTCTGATCTTCATTCAACAATGACTCAAGCCGAAGATCGCGACATGTCGGTTTGTGCCAAACGCGCCTTGCAGGTCTTGCGCTGGTTTCGCTCTTGCAGTTAGCTAGATCATGGGTCCAAGGAATAGCAAAACGAGAGCGGCATAGATGGTGCAGAAGCGGTTGGCCTCGAAAGCTATTTGGATCGGCTTTATTGCACTGGCGGCCGAGCAGGCCATCGCCGCTGAGATGTCGAGCGACGAACTGCGCCAGTTTCTGGTAGGCAGAACCTACTTTCTTGAAACGACAGCAGGTGGCACCTTGGCGCAGAGTGGCCAAGCCGTATTGTACTTCGCGCCGGAGGGAATTGTTATCAATCGCATTCCGAGCGGCAGAATTTAGCAAGGTACGTGGACGATCAAGGACGGAACGGTTTGCGTCATGTGGAAGGATCTCCCCCCAAATCCATATAGCCGCTACGACAAGCAGGGCGACGTCGTCAATGTTATCAACGCTCAGACTGAACAGGCGCGGGGCAGGATCATCAAGAGTGTCGATGGTAACGTCGAGGGCCTTAAACCCTAGCCGTTCCACCGGTCGTTGAGGCGAAATCCAGAGATGATAAATCGTCGCGAGTGTATTGAGTCGATCGGTATTGTGGCCTTGGCTTGGCCGACATCGGCTCGCGCTCAGCCAGCGCGCAGAGTAGTGCGCATTGGCATTGTCAGCATTGGTGGGCCAAGCGCCGATATGACCGGCCCATTACCTCGCAATCGCACTGTGCGCGCGTTCCTGCGCGGAATGGCCGAACTGGGCTACGTTTTCGGACGCGACTTTGTGACCGAGCCACGCGGTACCGATGCCATTCCTCAGGTGGCCAACCTGATTGATTTGAAAGTCGATGTGATCGTCGCGACCGGCGGCGGCGCGACACTTTCATTGCTCAAGCAGGCGACGAACACTATCCCCGTTATCATGACGGCTGCTCCCGACCCAGTTAGGCAAGGGTTTGTGCAGAGCCTTGCCCGGCCGGGAGAGAATTTTACCGGAATGAGTTTGCAGAGCCTCGAGCTCACGGCCAAACGTCTACAAATACTCAAAGAACTCGTTCCGGAAACCGAGACAGTGTCGGTTTTTTGGGACCCAACCGCCCCTGAACTATGGCCAACAGCCCAAGCTATCGGTCAATCACTAGGCTGGAAGCTGTTGTCTATCGAAATTCGGGACCCTTCAGAAATAGCGACGGCATTCAAGGCAGCGGTCGATGCGGGGGCCGGCGCACTTCTTATTCCGGCCTCGGGGCTTCTATTTAGTAGCGCCCGTCAAATTGCCGAACTCGCTGCGCTCAACCGCCTTCCCGCTATGTATGAATTGAGACCGTTCGTCGATTCTGGCGGCCTCGTGTCCTATGGAGCCGATATCGATGACATCTGGCGACACGCGGCAACCTACGTAGACAAGATACTAAAGGGGGCCCGCCCCGCAGAATTGCCCGTTGAACAGCCAACTAAGTTCGAACTTGTGATCAACTTGCGCGCAGCAAAAGCGCTGAGCCTGACGGTGCCGCCCTCCATCTTGATCCGCGCTGACGATGTCGTCGAATGAACCAGGATCCGGCAAATTCTGCTTAGGGTCGCGTCGGTTTGGCGCCCTGCCTTCGACTGCCGGTCCACCCCCAGGAAAGGACATGGCACCGATTTCTAGGATTGTAGCTCGGAGTTCGGACTTCTGGACTGGCGGGCCGCGAACGACGATGATGAGCAATATTGCTTCGCCGTAGCCCTATGATACCGAGGCCCGTAGCACTCCGGAACCCGAGAATATATGCCTGCCTTCGATCTGGCGCTGCTCCCACAAGGGGTTCAGACACCGTGACCTTGCGGCGAGCCGGCTGCAAGTAGCCCCTCGCCTCATCTTCTGTGAAATGGCCCCGCATAGTCGTGATCTGGTCGATCGTCGCGCCCACTTCCGTTTAGCGATTGTCAGCGACGCATTGGTCCACCGTCCGCCTGTCAGCAGCCGATAGTCGTCCATAGTCGGCTGTCCCCTTGTCTTGATTGGCTATCGAGACGTAATTGCTAATGTGCAGGGTGAACGGGAGCTTCGTCGAAAGGCATTCGCACAACGAACGGTTTCCAACGCTTATCAGGCACTGCAATTTCTTTCGACCTCTGATCTGATCGACAGCCGCCATGGCTCTTTCAAATTGGCTGGCGCGTTCAAATTGCTCAAAGGACTGAGACAAGGCTGGCGACGAAATGACCAGGCTCGGGACCAGAATAGCAGCCAACGTTCGAACCATGATGAGCAGGTACCTTCAGGGCGAAAAGACGAACACCGCTTGACCGTGCACGGGTTTACCTTACTTTCGCAATCCCCACAGGGAACTCGTTTCCAAGAACTAGCAGGGCATCCAGGTGGAACTCACATGAGTTCTCGTCTTATGAACCGAAAGGTCAAGCGAGCACGGCTGGCGCCCGCGTACCTTGCCCTTGCGGGTTTGGCCACGCTGATAACGGCCGTGGATCCTGCAGGAGCCGCGGGCCGTCAAAGCGCACGCGAGGTCGAAACCGTCGCGACGCGCATCGCTGGCGAGCCCATCATGGCGATCGTTTCGCTCCACAGCCAAATGGTCACCGTTTATGACGCCAAGGGCTGGACCTTCCGGGCGCCGGTGTCGACCGGCCAGAAGGGACGCGAGACTCCCGCCGGGATCTTCAGCATCATCCAAAAACAGGCGGAACACTATTCGAACCTCTATGATGATGCCTACATGCCCAACATGCAACGCATTACCTGGTCGGGCATCGCACTCCATGGCGGCCCTCTACCAGGATATCCAGCGTCCCATGGCTGTATTCGGATGCCGTACGACTTTGCCGCAGAATTGTTCGATGAGACCCCGCTGGGCTTGCGGGTGATCGTCGCACCAACGGACGTGGAGCCCATCGAGATTGCCCATCCCGCACTTCTTCCGTCGAAGCCGGATGACGGCGCCCTGGCCGCTGCCCGGACCGCCGCGGCAGATGAGGCGACCAGGAAGGCCGATCAAGCGAGGCTTGCCGCCGGGGCGGCTTTTCGGGAGGCTGCGCTGGCAACGGCGCCGGTGCGCGCGGCGGAAAATCTGGCGTTGAGAGCCAAGGAGCAACTGGCCGCGGCCGAGGCTGGGATCGGCTCCGCCAGTTCGGCGGATGCAAAACAGCGGGTTAAGAGTGGCAAGGCGCAAGCGGTCGCCAGGCTCTCGGAATTCCAGGAGCAATGGACCGCCGCAAAGGCGAAACTGCAGCCGAAGCTCGACGCCCTCGCGACGGCGCGTGAAGCAGCTGTTGTGGCAGAATCCGCGCAAGCCGCGGCCTCCGAGGCGGTGCGCCAGATGGCGCGAGCGCTCGAACCGGTATCGGTCTTGATCAGCCGCAAGACCCAGCGGCTCTATGTCCGACAGGCTTTTGAGCCGATTTTTGAAAGCCCGGTTACCATCCGTGATGCTGATCGCCCGATCGGCACGCATATCTTCACTGCCGTGGAACGGACGAACGGCGAGACGGACATGCGATGGAACGTCGTCTCCCTGGAGAGCAAACCTCCACACGGCGGCGCCGTCGAGCCGAAAAGCAGGGCACGCGGAAGCCAAGGTCGCGGTGTCGAGCAACTGACGGACCCAGCCGGTGCAAAAAATGCGCTCGACCGGATTGTCATACCGCAGGAAGCATTGGACCATCTAGGGACGATCGCGCCACGATCTTCGCTCATCGTCACTGACGAGGGATTGAGTTCAGAGACGGGAAAAGGAACAGATTTCGTGGTCCTGTTGAGCGGCGAACCCCAAGGCGGCATCAAGATCCGCCGACGCGATCCGGGATCTGAGTTCAGTTACACACCATACGGCAGCCTGCCTATTTGGCGCCCGCCTTTCGCAGGCCGGTCTAGCTGGTGAATATCGCTGGGCGATGGCGGCTGCTACCGAGGGGTGCTTGCGCTGGGCCGCCGCCTGCGATCCGCGAAGATTAAAGGCCAAGCGTCCAAACGGCAAAATCGCCGAGCATCCATATCCACGCGATCGTCGCTGAAACGGTCGCGAGAATATACGTGATCTTGAGGGCTGCGCTGCGCATCGGTCTAACGCAGACTGTGCATTTGACTGTGCAACCGTCTTCGCTGCGAATTCAGGGCCCGGGTTCCGTAGCCTGCAAAAAATCCAAGCAAGAAGATCACAACGATGACCATGAGCAGCTGAAACATGCGCGCACCTCTGTGGTTCAGAGGCATTCTTTCGCTGCGCTGCGACCAAAGTTTGACATTACAGAAAATTGAGCGATTAGCGTTAACGCATGGGTAAGCAATTTACGTCGGGAACCGTACCAAGCCAGCCATGGAACAAGACCATGAGCAAGCACGACGAAAACAAGATCCACCAGGAAGCTGGCCGCGCAAACCAGGTCGATCGAGTTGAACGAGCGGCAACTGAACGAGGTGGCAGGCGGTACTTCGCGACAGTCGAGTCGATCACCGCCGTGCTGATGTTCAGACAGATCCCGACCTTCCCCGCTCAGAACTTGAACCGCAAGCCGGTCTGCGCCGCGAATTGCGATTGATCGGCGTAACCAGAACCGAGATAGGTTGCGGCTCCCCAACTATAGAAGCTCTCGGCCGCACCGGCCGCGTTCGTCATAAAGGCGACCTGCGCATAAATATCGACATAGGCATTGAGCGTGTAGTCCAACAGCAGCCTGTATATCTGGGTGTTATTGGCCAGCGTCAGGTTGTCTCGGTAGACGAAGTCGCCGGATATCACCCACTTGGGGGCAATGTTCCAATCGATACCTGCCAAATAGGCCGCAGCCGTCTCGGGCGTCAAAACGGAGATCGGCCCTGCGCCGCCGGGATATGGCATATTGCCGGGCGTGAGATGATTGACCGCAAAGCCCCCGCGGAACTTGAGTTTGCCAACCCTGTAGCTCGCTCCGAAGCTCTCCATCTGGGAAATCACGTTGCCGAACGGATCGGTCTGCTGATCGTAGACCGCGCCAATGGTGACCGGATCAAGCTTGTAGCTGACCATGAACTCGAGCGCCTTGTTCTTCAGGCTCGTCACGCCCGTGTCACCGTCATATTGGTAGTAAACCCCGGCCTGAATGCCATGAAAGGCGGGCGTCACATACTTGACGACGTTGTCGTGAAGATCGCTCAACTCACCAAATTCCGTGAGGCGAAAGATCGACAACGGGTATCCGCCGGTGAAGACCGACCCGATCAGATAGTCGTCGTTAAAATTCCACTGACGTCCAAACGTCAACGTACCCAGGTTGCCGGCGACACCAAACCATGCGTTTCTCGAAAAAAAATGATTGGGATCGTTTCCCGTGAACCTGGTCAAGTCGACACCGGCTTCGATGTCAAAAATGAATTTCGCGCCGAGTCCAAGTGAGTCGAGTCCAAGTGAATCGAGCGGTTGCTCTCCCTTCAAACCGATCTTCGACACCGTAAGCGCGCCGCTCTCTCCTCTGAGTACGGAGCCGGACGATCCAGTGTTGGTCCCGTTCGAAACCGAGGTGAAGTAAGACTCACCGATGTCAAAGACACCGAGGGCCGTCAATTTCATTCCTGTCGGCAGCACCACCGAGAGCGGTTGTGCCGGCTGGTTGCTGGTGAGCATCTGCCAATAAGGAATCGGCGGCTGCTGTTGCGCCTCGGCATGTCCTGCGAATAGCAACAACATCGAGACCATCGCACTTTTAGTTAGCAAAGACATCTCGCGCCCCCGCGCCTCCAGAGATCATCAGCTAATGTCGTAATTGCCCACACTCTCCCCAACGCGCAAAGAAGAACGACGTAGCCGTGAGCAGGTAACGCGTAGGTCAACGAACGAAGGCGGTCTTGATTTTCGTGGACATCCCGATGACGATGGAGCCGTCGAGTTTGGCGTCAAATCCACCGAGCATGCCGCGTTCCGAGCGGCTCCTCGATCGTGCATCGATGCAGCGAGGAATAGCGGGAGCGCTCGCCACGGCCGAAAGCTGTGCTACTGAATTCCGATGTTACGTCCGTGGGCTATCATCCTGATTGCCATGGCCGGGCTGGTGCGCCCCGCCTGTGCCGGGCCGCCTTACGTGTCCGATGACCCTGAACCAACCGAATACCAGCATTTTGAAATCTACACCTTCAGCAGCGGCACGACGGCGCGCGATGGCACCGCGGGCCAGAGCGGAATCGACTTCAACTACGGCGCGGCACCCGACCTTCAATTGACCGCAGCCGTGCCGGTTGGCTTTGAGCTGGCTGCCGGCGGCGGCACCAATTTCGGCTTGAGCAACGTCGAAATTGCCGCCAAGTACCGGTTTCTGCACCAGGATGGATTTGGGCTCGATGTCAGCGTGTTCCCGCGCATTTTCCTGCCCAGCGGCTCGAACAGCATCGGTGACAATCGCGCGTCGTTGTTTCTGCCGGCGTGGGTTCAGAAGGACTGGAGCGGCGGATGGTCGGCGTTCGGCGGGGGTGGATGCACCGTCAGCGAATGGCGCGCCGCCGACTTCTGCCAGGCGGGCGCCGTGCTGACCTACCAGCTTCTGCCCAGGCTTCAGATCGGGACGGAAATCTTTCACCAGACCGCGGATGCGCACGGCACGCCGGCGACGTCGAGCGTCGGCGTCGGTTGGCGCTTTGATCTCGACGATCACACCCACCTGCTCGGCTATGTCAGGCGTGGAATTGAAAACACCGCCGCGACCGACCAGTATTCCTGGTACGCCTCCGTGCTGTTCACATTCTGAGCTCCCGAATTCGTGCGCGACAGCAACGGCGCCGGCGACGTCCGGCGGCTAAAGCGTTTTTCGGTTCGCTCGAATCATTGTTGCTTCTTCGGAGGCCTCATGGTTCGAGACGCGCGAAGGTGCGCTCCTCACCATGAGGGTCTGATACCTCGTCCTGAGGAGCATCGCGAAGCGATGCGTCTCGAAGGATGAAGCCATTCAGGCGGAAATTGCGGCTAGCTTGCCGGCGGTCGTTGAAATCGGATACTGCACTGGCCTTCGACGCTGGCCTGTTCGATCGCGTTCATCTGGCCGTCCGCCAGCGCGAGATTGTCCGATTGCTGCTTGTCGACGCCGTGAGCCTTCTCCGGCCAGACGATCACGATTGCTGACGCCGTCGTGGTGGCATCGCTTCCGCCCTGACCCGCACGCAGGCCTGACGCCGCAAATCCCCTCTTCGAGACCGCGCGGCCCTCTTGCGCCAACTGATCGCAGGTAAATGCGCGATAGACGCTCGACGGGACAAATTTCGGCGAGGTTTGCGCCATCCCGGGCGTGCAGCTCAGGACCACTGCAGATGTCACGATGCTGATAGCGCGCATTTATCGTCTCCGGGGCCCGAACCCACTCTTCAGCAAGTGGAGGGGCAGCGCAACCCGACAAAAGGTCTCGCCTGGGGTGACCGATCGGCGGCTTGCTGTGGTCGCAACCCTAGCGCATCAACACTTCGCTGGAGCCGAGCGCGGCGTCGACCTCGAGCGCCTTCAGCCGGCTCGGCTGCAGTTCGCCGGCCGCCTCCAATACCGGGTAGGCCACCGAGCAGATATGCGAGTGAATTCGCTTCAGGTCGCGCAGGATGTCGAGATGCAGCGAGCTGGTCTCGATGCTGGCCAGTCGTCCCTCGCGTAGCCGCACCAGGTGGTTTTCGGCTGCAACCCGCTCGGCCTGCCTGATCGCGACCTTCTCCTCGATCAATTGCCGCGCAATCTTGACGTCGCCGGAAATAAAGACGCTGAGCGCCAGTTTCAGGTTTTCGATCACCCGACGGTGGAAGGCCTGCAATTCCGCCGCGCCTTCGTTCGAGAAATGAAGGCGGTTCTTGATCTTCTTGGCGGCAAGTTCCATCAGATTCTTGTCGATGATATCGCCGATATGCTCCAGATTGATGGCGAATGCGATCACCTCCATCGCCCTGGTTCCTTCGCGGTCGTCGAGGCTTTCCCTGGTAATTCTCGTCACATACAGCTTGATCGCTTCATGGAGCTTGTCGACCGCATTATCCATGCGCTCGACCGCCGAAACCAGCTTGCGATCGTCGGTCATCAGGGCGACCATGGTGTCGCGCAGCATGGTCTCGACGAGATCGCCCATGTGCAGGGTTTCCCTGGCCGCACTCGTGAGCGCCAGCGACGGTGTTCCGATCGCTGCGACATCGAGGTAGATCGGTGCCGACGGATCGGAGGGAGCGGCCGGCGGCGGTATTAGCCATCGCAACAGCTTGGCGAAGGCAGGCAGCGGGATGATGAAGATGGCGGCCAGCGCCAGGTTGAACAGCGTATGAAAATCGGCAACCAGCCGGACCGGATTGGTATCGAAGCCACCGAGAAACTCGACCGCCGGCTGCAGGAAGGGCAGGACAAGGGCGCATCCGAAGGCGCGATTGATCAGGTTGCCGAGCGGCAGACGGCGGGCGATGGGATTGCCGAGACCACCGCCCTCCAGCAGCGGATTGATGGCGCTTCCGAGGTTCGCCCCCAGCACCAGGGCGAAGGCGGCTACCGGAGTAATAAAATTCGAATAGGCCAGCGAGATCACCAGCAGCACCACGGCCACACTCGAATGCGCCGCCCAGGCGGCGACCGCTCCAAAGATCAGGTTCAGGATCGGCAGGCCGGTCATGGCAGCGAGCAAGGCCCGCACGTTGGGCGCCGATTCCGCCGGCGCCAATGTGTCGAGCAGGATATGCAGCGACAGCAACATCAGCCCAAGACCGATCGCAACCCGGCCGAGGTCGCGAATTTTGGTTCGCAGGCTGTTCTTGAAGACGATGACGCCGATCCCGAGCAACACCGGGGCGAGCATGGAAACGTCGAAGCTGAAAACCTGAACAATCAGGGTAGTGCCGATATTGGCGCCTAGCATGATCGCGAGCGCGGGAACCAGCCCGACCAGCCCGTCGCCGAGAAAGGTCGTTGTCATCAGGGCGGTGGCCGTACTGCTTTGCAGCAGTGCGGTGGCTCCGACGCCCGCCAGCAACGCGGTGAACCGGTTGCGAAGGGCAATGCCGAGCACGCGGCGCAGGTCGGCGCCGAACGCGCGCAAGATGCCGGACTGCACCATGTGCAGGCCCCACAGCAGCAGCGCAATTCCGCCTACGAGGTTCAGAAGTACGGTAGTACCCATTGCTTCGCTTGGTCCACCGGAAGTTAGAGGATTTTTTTCTGCAGATGACTGCTGATCGCGTCGGCTGCCCAGATCAGCAGGATGATCACC
>JBDTKD010000632.1:0-6724 GCA_039935515.1 Bradyrhizobium sp. | reverse complement strand
GCGGAGACAGTGCGAACGTCATCGCGGCGGTGGCGGACCCTTGGCCCGGTAGGTAGTGCCGCAAACTGGGACCATTCAGCCCATCCGAGTGCGGTCTTCTTACGCTGAACTATTTGCCGCCAAACGCTCGGAATCGCGGTTACGATCGATTTACTCTTGGACATTCTCGGCCCCAGACAGGGCCGATTGTCTGCAACTACTGCGTTTATCCAAGGGTGGGCGCGCCAATCGGATATCCATGTCGCAACGGCAGGAATATTATCCCTTTCGTCAAGTGCAAGCCCGGCGTCATCACGCCACGGCGTCGCCGGTTTGGGCCAGCGGCACCGCGCGACGCATCAGCATCGTGTACGACACCGCGCCCAGTGCGGCGCCGATCAACCATCCCCAATCTCCGACATTGGCAATGATGGCGTAGGCGCCAAGGAGGGACAACCCGATCGAAACGAAGGCTGCGATGACGAGCGCGATCAGCGCCATCCGGTTCCAGCCTCCATCAAAATAGAGCGAGCCGTTTGGCGACATCCGGTAGAGGTCTTCGAGAACGACTTGCTGTCGTTTCACGAGATAATAATCCGCCACCATGATGCCGAACATCGGGCCCAGCGCAGCGCCGAAGATGCTGACAAAGATGGTGATGGCCTGTGGGCTGGAGACGAATATCCACGGGCATACCAACACCGACAGAATCGACGCGATCAGCCCGCCGATGCGGAAGTCGATCTTCTCCGGGTACAGATTGGAAATGTCGTAGGCCGGCGAAACAAAGTTGGCGACGATGTTGATCCCCATGGTGGCGACGATGAAGGTGATGGAGCCGAGCGCCACCACCCACGGATTGCCGATGCGCTGCACGATGGCGACGGGGTCCATGATCGCCTCGCCAAATACCTTGACCGTTCCGGCGGTGACAATCACCGTGATGATGGCGAACACGATAAAATTGACCGGCAGTCCCAGAAAATTGCCGACCTTCATGGCTTTTTCATCGCGCGCGAACCGCGAAAAATCACCGAAATTGAGCAGCAGCGCCGCAAAATAAGCGACGATCAGCATTGCCGCATTCGCCATGTGACCCACTGTAGAGCCTTCGGCACGGGGGCTAAGCTGCAGCGAGAGGCTCGAGGTGCCGGTATGCGTCAGGATCCAGATCGCCAGCGCAAACATCACGATATAGACCACGGGGCCGCAGAAATCGATGAATCGGCGGATCGTCTCCATGCCGTTGAGGAAGACCAGAAGCTGAAACACCCACATGAACAGGAAGCTGAACCAGCCCAGCGCCGACAGGCCGAGGAAACCGCCATGGGTCAAGGCTTCCGCGGCAGGGTAGAATGCGAGCACAAGCACCTGCACGGCCTTCGAGGCAAAATAGGTCTGGACGCCATACCAGACGACTCCGACGATGCCGCGCAATCCGGCCGCGATATTGGCCCCCATGACGCCGAATGCCATCCGCGCCACCACCGGGAAAGGCGTGCCGTATTTCAGCGACGGGCGGCCGATCAGGTTCATCAGGAAGTAGACTGCGGTGATGCCAACCGTCATCGCCAGCAGCACTTCCCATCCCGTCAAGCCCAGAAAGAACAGGCTGGCAGCGAAGGTGTAGCCGCCGACGGAGTGGACGTCGGACATCCACATCGCAAAGATACTGAAGGTGCCCCAGCTTCGCCCCTCGAGGGCGACCGGCGCCAGATCATGGTTATAGAGCCGAGGATCGGCATCCGGAATGGCGACCGATCGCATCGCATTCGAGTGACCTGACATCGGCGGCTCCTATGACGGGGGATTGAGCGTTATCGACGCAACTACCATGCCCGAAATCAACGGCTGGCGGCGCCTTCTTGCGTGGGACACCAACGGTAAATCGTCCGACGGCACACATGAAAAAACGCGGCGTCGCCGCCGCGTTTTTCTATTCGGAACACTGTTCGGCTATAGCGTTTTCGAGCGAAGTGGGCGCCGGTTCACGTGAAGAAAACGCGTCAAAACAAGAATTAAAGCTCGGTTCTGATTCAATCAGAACCGAACGGCTTTAGGCCTGCGGCTGCGGCTCCAGCCCGGCATCCGGGTCGGGACGCGGGCGCGGCTTGCCGGCCGGCGGCACTGCCGAGGTGCGCGGTGTGGCCGGCTCCAGCACCGATTCGCGGTTGGGCTTCTTGCCCTTCAGCAGGTCGAAGATCTCGTCGCCGGTCAGGGTCTCGAATTCGAGCAGGCCCTTGGCCAGGGCTTCGAGATCGGCGCGCTTTTCGGTCAGGATCTTGGTCGCCTCGTTGTAGCCTTCCTCGACCAGACGCCTGATCTCGCTGTCGATCTTCTGGACGGTCGCCTCCGAGGCATTCTGGGTGCGTGACACCGACATGCCGAGGAAAACCTCGTCCTGGTTCTCGCCATAGGAAACCGTGCCGAGTTCTTCCGACAGGCCCCAGCGCGTCACCATCATGCGCGCCAGCCGGGTCGCCTGCTCGATATCGGAGGCGGCGCCGGAGGTAACCTTCTCGCGGCCGAATACCAGCTCTTCGGCGACGCGGCCGCCCATCATGATGGCAAGGCGCGAGGTCATCTGCTCGAGCGACATCGACAGCTTGTCGCGCTCGGGCAATTGCATCACCATGCCGAGGGCTCGCCCGCGCGGAATGATCGTCGCCTTGTGGATCGGATCGGTCGCAACGACATTGAGACCGACGATGGCGTGGCCGCCTTCGTGATAGGCCGTCAGCATCTTCTCTTCTTCGGTCATCACGAGCGATTTGCGCTCGGCGCCCATCATCACTTTGTCCTTGGCCTCTTCGAATTCGGCCTGCGTCACCATGCGCTTGTTGCGCCGCGCCGCGGTCAGCGCCGCCTCGTTGACAAGGTTCATCAGGTCGGCACCGGAAAACCCCGGCGTACCGCGCGCAATCGTCTTGAGATTGATGTCCGGCGCCAGCGGCACCTTGCGGACGTGGACCTTGAGGATCTGCTCGCGACCGACGACGTCAGGATTGGGAACCACCACCTGGCGATCGAACCGACCGGGGCGCAGCAGCGCCGGATCAAGCACGTCGGGCCGGTTGGTCGCCGCAATCAGGATCACGCCCTCATTGGCCTCGAAGCCGTCCATCTCGACCAGCAACTGGTTCAGCGTCTGCTCGCGTTCGTCATTGCCGCCGCCGAGTCCGGCGCCGCGATGCCGGCCGACCGCGTCGATTTCGTCGATGAAGATGATGCAGGGCGCATTCTTCTTGGCCTGCTCGAACATGTCGCGGACACGGCTTGCGCCGACGCCGACGAACATCTCGACAAAGTCGGAACCCGAAATCGTGAAGAACGGCACATTGGCTTCGCCGGCAACCGCGCGCGCGATCAGCGTCTTGCCGGTACCGGGAGGGCCGACCAGCAACACGCCGCGCGGAATCCGGCCGCCGAGCCGCTGGTATTTCCCGGGATCACGCAGGAATTCGACGATCTCCTGCAAATCCTGCTTGGCCTCGTCGACGCCGGCAACATCCTCGAAGGTCACGCGGCCATGCGCCTCGGTCAGCATCTTGGCCCGCGACTTGCCGAAACCCATCGCCTTGCCGGCGCCGCCCTGCATCTGCCGGGACAGGAAAATCCACACCCCGATCAGCGCGATGAACGGCAGCCATGAAACCAGCAGCGACACGAACCACGGCACGTTGTCGCCGGGCGGCTTCGCGGTGATCGAGACCTTGCCGTTGTAGAGGCGCGAGACCAGCGTCGGATCGTTCGGCGCATAGGTCTGGAAGCTCGAGCCGTTGGTGAAGGTGCCGTGGATCTCCGGTCCCTGGATCACGACGTCGCGGACGTGGTTGGCATCGACCTCGGTGAGAAGCTGCGAGAACGAGATGTCCTGCGCCGAAGTGCGCTGGCCAGGATTCTGGAAGAGCGTGAACAATGCCAATAGCAGCAGGACAATAATGACCCAGAGGGCGAAATTGCGCAGATTGGCGTTCATCGAACTTCCTTCGTGGTCGCGCGGATCGCGGCCTTATAGCCTTGGCGGTATCCCTGGGTAGCCACGAGGGAATCCTCTCGGCCAACTGCTCTACAATCTAGGTGCGGCCCCGGTCGCTGCCAAGGGAACCAGCCAGGACAATTTAGCCTATCTTGGCGGCATTCCGGTTCAAATAATGGCGCGGGAACGGGTGTTTGCCGGGGTGGTTAAGGCGATCGGACCATGGCCGCGCGGTCATGGCTTTTTCATCGTCCGGCGACGGCGGGGTGGCGATGGTTCGATACGGATTCGGTCGTCGATCAGGCTCACCAGTGCGCCCGCCAGAGTTTGCTTCAGCCTTGTCTGATTGAGCCTCGGCCGCTTCCGACGCAGTGCGGCCTCCTGCGCGGCGCGGTCCAGCGCCGCGAGCAACGCCTCGACCTTGCCCAGTTCCGCCGGCCCTTCGTGCCCGTATCGATTGATCGCACGCAACAGCAGCCGCAGCCGAATTTCCTCTGGCAGGGCGGCAAACGCGCTGCAGTCGAAAGAGCGGGCGGCAAACCCCGCCTGCAGCGCTTCGCGATCGCTGAGCGCCAGATAGCGCTCGGCGCCGTCGACCATTATTTCCACCGCCGCATTGGCCCGGCCTAGCCGCGATGCGAGTCGCGCCAGATTGCGCGTATCGCCACCCTCGGCCGCCAGAACCGGCAGGATCGCACGCAGCCGCGGACGCGTGAAACGGGTGTCGCGGTTGGTCGGATCGTCGGCAAAGTCGATCCCGGCTTTTTTGACGGTCGCCACCAGCTGCGATTTGGAAACATTGAGAAACGGACGTGCCAGCACCACGCCGTCGCGCTCCGACTGCCGCGCCATCGCCGCAAGTCCGGCGATGCCGCTGCCGCGCAGCATCCGCATCAGCAGCGTCTCGGCCTGGTCGTCGCGGGTATGCGCGGTCAGGATATGCGTGGCATCGCAAGCCTGCGCCGCTTGCACCAGCAGCCGGTATCGCGCCGTGCGCGCCGCTGCCGGCAATCCGGTCTTCGGCTTGGCAGCGGTCCAGCACATGGTGCGATGAGTCAGATCGAGGCTGCGGGCCAGGCGTTTGACCGCGCGCGCCTCTTGCGCGGCCTCGGCGCGCAGGCCGTGATCGACCGTGACGGCGACGAGCCGCGGGCCGCGGGCCAGCGCGCGGCGCCAGCGGGCCGCAAGCCACATCAATGCGATCGAGTCCGGACCACCGGAGACGGCGAGGACGATGGCCGGCGCGGCCTTCCACTCCGCGAACAGGCGTTTTGCATCGGATGCGGAGATGGCGGAATTGTCGTCGGGCATGGGCGCGCCGGCTGATGTCGAAAGCCTATCTATGCCGGGACACGCTGCAAGCCCAGCGGGATGCGCCGATCTTGCCCGGGAAACACGGGCTTCAGCACTTCACCCGCTTTTGCTCACGGTCCACGGCCGCTTTCACGCCGCTCGAGGCGCGCGGATATTTCCGCGTCACCTCGCCGAACGCGGCGCAGGCGGCTTCCTTTTCCTTCAGCGCCGCCAGCGATTGTCCGAGCCGCAGCAAGGCGTCGGGCGCCTTGGCCGATTTGTCGAATTTGGTGGTCACGGCGAGAAAGGCTTCGGCCGCATCGCGGTACTGCTGGCGCTGGAACAGGCTTTCGCCCAGCCAGTATTGCGAATCCGCAAGCAGCGGATCGCTCGGATATTTTTGCGCGAAATTGCGCATGGTCTGCTCCGCTAGCGCGTAGTCCTTGCGCTCCATATAGCCGATGCCGAGATCGAACTCGTCCCGCGGCGTCTGCGACGGCGGTGCGGTGGCCAGCCCGGCATTCGCATTGGGCGCCGGCGGCGCCCGCTGCGGATAGCGCGCGCCGCCGGTGTTGGCGAGGTCGAGCGGTTCTCCCGCGCCCCGACCGCCGGGGGCGCTGACCGGCGCCCCGTTCGCAATCGGCAACTGACCGCCGCCGAGCGCGCGCGGCGCGCCGGGCGCGTTGGGATTCTGGCTGGGATCGAAGGCATCGCCGCGCCGACGGGCCGCCGCTGCATCCTGCGACTCCTGCACGATCGGCGGCGGCGCCGCAATCTGCTGATCATATCCCGGCCGCGTCGGCGGTTGCCCGTAAGGCGGATTCAGCGGCATCGGAGGTGCCGCGGCCACGCTCGGCTGGGCGATCGCGGACTGACCGCCGGGGCTGACCTGCGCACCGCCCTGAAGCGCTCTCAGGCGGTCCTCAAGCAGCCGGTTGGCGTGTTGCAGCTCCTCGTTCTGGCCGGTCAGTTGCCGTAGCTGGTTCTCAAGCTGCTGGATGCGCATTTCCGGGTCGGCATCGTCGGATTGTGCCAGAGCCTGCGAACAAAATGCCAGCATCGCGGAGAGCGCCGCGGCGCGGGCAATCAGATGAGGTCTGGATGACATGTTGGCCTGACGACGAGCTCGGCGTGACATCGAACGCACACCATTGAGAGAGGGAGTACGCCAAAAATGTGACTGAAACAAATAGTTGTACGCAAGGCCGAACCCCAAAACGAAACCGGCGCCCGAAGGCGCCGGCCATCCAACCTGGCATCAGGCGGAAACTCAGGAACTGGCGTTCAGGACCGTCACGGCACGGCGGTTCTGCGACCAGCAGGAGATGTCGTTGCAGACCGCGACCGGGCGTTCCTTACCGTAGGAGATCGTCCGCATCCGGCTCGAGTCTATACCCCGCGAGGCCAAGAAGGAGCGAACCGACTGCGCACGGCGCGCGCCAAGTGCAATGTTGTACTCGCGGGTTCCGCGTT
>JBDTKD010000631.1:0-5481 GCA_039935515.1 Bradyrhizobium sp. | reverse complement strand
AGGGCGGCTGCGAACACGATCACAACGCCTTTGATGATGATCTGCACCTGGATAGGTAGTCCAAACAGCAGCACTTCGTTGGCGGCAACCATGATTGTGGCTGCGCCGGCCAGCGCTCCGCCAATCGAACCGCGACCGCCTTTGAGGGAAACTCCGCCGATCACGCACGCAACAATCGAGTCGAGCTCATATCCTTGCCCAACCCAGTTGTCGACGAGCCCGACATAGCCACTCAGAATGAGACCAGCCGCCCCCGCAAGGCAACTCGAGATCAGGTAACATGCAGTCGTGACCACATCGGTCCGAATTCCCAGCAGATGCCCCGTTACCGGATTGCCGCCGACGATAAAGACGCGCCGACCAAATGCCGAACGATGCAGAACAATCCAAAAAAATGCGACTACGACCAGCAGAATGACGCAGTTGTTTGGAATGCCATACGTCTTGCCGGAGCCGACCGCGCGAAAAAACGGCGGCACGTTGCCGGACGGCGCGCCTTGCGTGTAAGCAAAGCGGAAGCCCTGCAGCAAGATCATAGTCGCGAGCGTCGCCAGAAATGGCGACACACCGCGCTTCGCAACAAGAAAGCCGTTGATAAGGCCGACGCAGATGCTCGTGCCTGCCACGGCGGCGACGATCGAGGCAATGTCGGCATTTGAACCGGCAAAGCCAGTCGCAATCACCGCCGCTGTCGCCATCATGGAGGCCACCGACAGATCGAGGCCGCGGACGATCATGACGAAGGTCTGACCAATCACCACGATGCCCAATGGTGCGATCTGCAACAGCAAGTTCGAGATATTGCTGGCACTGAGAAAGCTGGTGGAGACGGCGCCGCCGATCAGGATAAGAATTGGCAATATCAGAAATATGCCGAACCGGGAGAGCAACGATCGGAAACGCGGCAAGGCTCCGCGACTTGCCGCCGTCTTGAGGGGCTCTGTCGTCGCGGTCACGCAGTCCTCCGCCGATCCATGTACACCGACACCGCGAGAATGATGATAAGGGCCTGTGCGATCAACTGATAATGCTTCGACACATCCATGAAATTCAGCAAATTGTTGACGAGGGAAATGAGATAGGCTCCGAACAACGTTCCGATGACCCCGCCACGCCCACCGCTGAGCGCGGTTCCACCCAGAATGACGGGTGTGATTGAAGTCAGGGTGTAGTTGACCCCCGTATAAGGCTGACCGGCTCCGAAGCGGGCGACCAGATACAGCCCCGTCGCGGCGCAGCAGAATCCTGAAGCTCCGTAAACCAAGAGGAGAACCTGGGTTCGCCGCAGGCCGGCGAGACGGGCCGCATCATCATCGTCACCCACGGCATAGATCTGGCGTCCGAGCGGCAAATATCTGAGCAGCAGGGCGGTCAGGATGAAAAGCAGAACAGCAATCGTCGCTCCAACCGGTAAACCTGCGATGCGGCCATAGGCCAGGAAATTGAAATTGCGAGGCACCTTGCCGATCGGGCCCATGGCGTAGAACAGCGTCGCGCCCTGCAGGATTGCGCTCATTCCGAGCGTCACGATCAGCGGATGCACTCGCAAAACGATGACAAGTCCCGCGTTGAGCAAGCCAATGACCGTCCACAACGCCAGCACCGCCAAAACCACGGGTATGACGCGGTTGGGATCGCCGTTGATCAATCCGGAGGTCAAGCAAGACGTAAGACTGATCAGGGAGCCAACAGACAAATCGATCCCGCCAGTCAGGATTGCAAGCGTCTGTCCCAGGCTGACCAGGGCCAGATCCGTCGATTGCTCATAGACGTTCACGATATTGCCGAGGGAGAGGAAGCGATCCGTCAACGTGGCGCCTAGGATGAACACGGCAGCGATCAGCACAACGACACCCAAGAGTCCGCCGTGGTTGCGCCAGGCTGGGAAGGCGGCCACCGCACCCGTCATACCTGCTCCGCGATTCGCTCGGTCGTTGCCAGATGCATGATGCCTTCCTCGGTCACGTCCACTCCACCGAGCTCGCCGGTGATTTGCCCTTCACGCATCACGATCACCCTGTCGGCCATCCCGACGATTTCGGTCAGCTCGGAGCTGATCATCAGAATAGCCAGGCCTTGCTCCGAGAGCTCGCGCAGGATTCGATAGATCTCCGCCTTGGCGCCGATGTCGACACCGCGCGTCGGCTCATCGACGATCAGGACGGTACGGCATAGTCTTGCCCAGCGGGCGACGAGTACCTTCTGCTGGTTCCCGCCGGACATGGTGGCGACCGGTGTCCTGGGGCCACGACTCGCGATCTGGTAGCGTGCTATCTCCCGGCGGGCGATCGCCGCTTCGAGGTCTTCATCGATCAGAAGGTGTTTTGTGACTTCGTTCAGCGCGGGGCCGGTGATATTTGCTGCAATATCGAGGTGCATCGCAAGTCCCTGCGACTTACGATCCTCGGTAACCAGACCCATGCCAAGCCTGATTGCCCTGGACGGCGACATGGACGTGAAGCGGCGACCTTCGAGATAGAGAGTGCCGCCCGAAATGGGTAAGACCCCAAACAGGCCAAGGGCAAGGTCCGAGCGGCCGGCTCCAACCATGCCGGCCAATCCGACAATTTCGCCTGGCCTCAATTCGATCGATACATCGCGAACAAGGTTTGCGACCGATAACGATTCGGTGCGCAGGATGGGCGTGCTCGACGGCGCAGAGTGACGCTTCGGGGGAAACAGATCGCCGAGCTTGCGGCCAACCATCATCGAGATCAGGCTTTCACGGGTTACCTTCGCGGTCTCCGTCGTGGCGACAAGTTCGCCGTCCTTTAAAACCGTAACGCGGTCGCACAGCGCAAATACTTCCTCCAGGCGATGCGAAATAAACACAATCGAGATGCCATCGGCACGCAGACGGCGCAGGCGATCGAACAATAGCGCCACCTCGCGCCCAGCTATCACCGCTGTCGGCTCGTCGAGGACCAGCAGTTTAACCCGATGAACCAGCGCTCTTACGATCTCGATCATCTGCTTGTCGGCGACCGACAGCGATCCAACGCTGACAGACGGGTCGATCGAGACACCCAGTCGATCCAACAACTCCTTCGCTTCGCGGCGCATGCGTGCATGGTCGACGGTGCCCAGCCGCGTGCGCCGCTCACGCCCCGCGAATATGTTGTCGGTCACGGATAGCTGTGGGAATAGAACGAATTCCTGGTAGACGACATGAATTCCGCGCTGGCTGGCCCCGCGAGGCGACGACCAGCGAACGCGCTCATTTTCAAAGAAAATATCCCCCTGGTCCGGCGCATAGGCGCCGGCGACAATCTTGATGAGCGTCGACTTGCCGGCGCCGTTCTCGCCCAAGAGCCCGTGGATCTCCCCGGGCCGCACCTCGAAGCTCACGCCGTTCAAAGCTCGGACACCGGGGAAGCTCTTGGAAATGCCTTCGAGTCTGAGCATGCTCACTTAGCTCGCAGCGGCCGTACAGATGCGTGAGCCCAATGCGGTCCCGTCTCCCAATCAGTGCGGGAAATCGATCTTGAAAGTGGAGGGATTGTATCCTGGTCCCATTCCTTCCGATACCAGCATATCGTCGGGACCATCGGGAACGACGTGTTGTTCCACGTACATGTCGGGGTGAGGAATAGATGGCGTCTCATCGCCGTGGGTCAGTACGATGTTGCTGTTGATCGTGTAAATGCAGGGAACAGAGGCCCCGGACAGCACCTGCAGCGCGACCTCAAGCGACGTTCCCATCATGGCAGGCGGATAATCGATGTCGAGGAGCGGGAACTTGTACTGGATCGCCATCTTCATCGGGCCGTTCATGTCGGCGGATGTGATCGGTGGAATCTCGCTGCCCTTCCAGCCTGCGTCCAGGAATGCCTCGATCGCACCCGGCACCTGCAATCCGTGGGGCGAAAAGACCGCGTTGATGCTGTGACCGTATTTAGCGATCATCGCCTGCATAACCTGCTTGCCCTTGACCGGGCTCCAGTCCGAGTAAACGGTATCAAGAATCTTGATGCCTGGATATGCTCCGAACACCTGCATCGCAGGCTTGACCCTGTTCTCGTTCGGGCTCGATCCGGCTTGGCCGCCCAGGATGATCACGTTGCCCTTGCCGTGCAGTTTCTCGACGATCCACTGCGCAAAGAGCCGTCCCATCATCGAGTCGGAGGCGGTGACGAACGTTACGAAATTGTCGGAATCGACACGACGGTCCACCATCACGACCGGGATACCGCGCGCGGCAACTTGTGTGACAGCTGGGTCGAGCGCCTGCGACGTATTGGCGCTTACGATCAGGAGATCGACGCCGCGCGATACGAGATCCTGAATATCGGCGATCTGCTTGGCGTCGTCGTGTCCGGCGTCGGTAATCAAGAGCTTCTTGACGACGTCGGCGTGGTCATGCGCCGCCTTCTCCAGGGAATGTAGCCCGACGACCCGCCAGCTATCACCCAGGCCCGCGTTGGAAAACCCGATCACATACGGAGGGGCCTTCTTGAATTTGGAGGTATCACGAATGCAGACGTCGAGCGCGGGATTGAATAAGAATGTGCGTGGAGCTCCAGTATACTGGGCGTGGGCCGCCGTCGAAACACCACCAGCAAGGGCTGTCGCGACCGCCAGGCAGGCGAGCTTCGTCCGGATCGTCGTCATGTTTTTCCTCCCTGGAAATTGAGAGCGCAACCTTGATGATCGCGCGATTTTTTTGGCTTCGATTCAGCATGCATCCCGGTTGCCCATGCCGACGGCAATTTTCTTAAGCAGCAGCAGAAACCAATATCTTCAGCTTGTTGTTGTCGCGGCTCGTCAATACGTCGAAGCCCTTCGCAACGACGTCTTCCGCCCGAATACGGCCATTGATGATTTTTGAGATCGGCAGCTTTCCCGATGCGACCAGGTCAATGATGCGTGGCCATATCGTGATCGGGTAACACCAGGTCGCTTCGATGGTAATGTCCTTGAGAGCCCACAACATGGGGTCCGTTGAGGCCTTGCCGACATGCAGGCCTGCTTGAACGACGGTGCCGCGGCGGCGGACAGCTTCGACACAGGTGTTCAAGGCGCCTTCATTGCCAACGCACTCGATGGCGACATCGACGCCGACGTTCTCTTCGGTCTGTTCCTTGACAAGCGCGACGATATCCGCGGATCGGGGATCATAGACTCCGGCGCAAATGCCCCAACTCTCGATCGTCTGCCGTCGAGTGGCATTTGGCTCGGAAACGAAGATCTTGGCGGCGCCGGCAGCATGCGCGCACAGGATCGTTAGCGCGCCGATTGGACCGGCTCCGGCAACCAGGACGGTACTGCCGGCCTGTACACCGCCGCGATCAACAGCATACAGGGCGACAGCGGTCGGCTCGATCATTGCCGCTTCTTCGTCGCTGATCGAATCCGGTACCTTGGCGGCGTTGTAGTCGTTTACAACGGCGAGTTCGGACATGCCGCCCCATGCCCAGCTCAATCCCACGCAGCCCATTTTCTCGCTGAGATGATTGAGGCCCCGGCGACTATAGTAGTCGT
>JBDTKD010000630.1:0-20017 GCA_039935515.1 Bradyrhizobium sp. | reverse complement strand
ACATCGAATTGCGGCACCATGGAACGGAACGGCGAGCTCACCCGTTGCAGCGCACTCTGGGTTTGAGCGCCGCCGACCATGGCATTGGTGATGGCCTGCAGCTTGGCGAAATCGGCATTGCCGTCGCGCAGCTCGACCTGCATGGCGAAGCCGGCGGCATTGCCGATACCCTGGATCGGCGGCGGCGGAAGCACGATGATCCGCGCTTGCTGGATCTCCGCCATTTTCTGGTTCAGTCCGACCACCAGCGAACGCAAATCCTCGCCCGCCCCTCGCGCGTCCCAATCCTTGAGGATCAGATAGGCCACGCCGCCATTGGCGAGGCTCGCGCTGTTGTCGAGCGCCGAGATCCCGGCGATCCCGATCACCTGCGCCACGCCGGGCGTCTTGCCGGCGATGTCGCTGACCCGATCGAGCACCTGCTGGGTGCGCTCGAGCGATGCGCCGTCCGGCAACTGCACGGCCGCCAGCAGGTAGCCCTGATCCTCGATCGGGAGAAAGCCGGTCGGCACCCGGGACAGGCCATAGACGCCGATGCCGATCAGAACCAGGGCGATCACCGCCGAACTATTGCTGTAAGCCACCATGCGGCCGATCAGCCCGGCATAGCCGCGCTCAAGGCGCGCATAGACCGCGTTGAAGCCGCGGTAGAACCGGTTGCGCCGTTCCATCGGAACCGCAGGGCGCAGCCACAGCGCGCATTGCGTCGGCTTCAGGGTCGCGGCGTTGACCGCGCTGAGCAGCGCGGTTGCGGCGATCACCAGGGCAAATTGCGCGTAAATGCGCCCGGTCAATCCCGGCAGGAAAGCGGCCGGCAGAAACACCGATATCAGCACCAGCGTGATGCCGATGATCGGCGCAAACAGCTGATCCATCGCGCTGATCGCGGCATCGTGCCCGGACATCCCCTTCTCGATGTTGTGGGCCGCGCCTTCCACGACCACGATGGCGTCGTCGACCACGATGCCGATGGCGAGCACGATCGCGAACAGCGTCGAAAGGTTGATGGTGAAGCCAAGCGCGGCCATCGCGGCGAACGCGCCGACAATGGTGACCGGGACGGTGGTGGCCGGCACCAGCATGGCGCGCCAGTCCTGCAGGAAGATCAGGATCACGACCAGCACGAGAAAGCCAGCCTCGATCAGCGTCTTGTAGACTTCATGGACCGAGGCCGAGACGAATTTGGTGGTGTCGAACGGAACGTCGTATTTGATGTCCTGCGGGAACGCGCCGGCAAGTTCCGTCATCTTTTTCTTGACCGCCTGCTCGACTTCGAGCGCGTTGGCGCCGGGCGACTGAAACACGCCGATGCCGGTCGCGGGCTTGTTGTTGAGCGAGAACATCTGGCTGTAGGTCTGCGCACCGAGCTCGACCCGCCCGACGTCCCGCACGCGCGTCACGTCGCCATTGCTGCCGGTCTTGACAATCACATTTTCGAACTGGGCGGCATCATTGAGCCGGCCGTTGACGTTCAGCGTATATTGGAAGGCCTGCCCGGGCGGTGCCGGCGGCATGCCGACCTGTCCCGCCGTGACCTGCTGGCTTTGCTGCTGGATCGCCTGAATGACGTCCTGCGGCATCAGCCCGCGCACGTGCAATTTGTCCGGGTCAAGCCAGATCCGCATTGAATACTGGCCGGCACCGAAAACCGTCACATTGCCGACGCCCGGCAGCCGGGATAGCTCGTCCCTGATGTTGATGGTGGCGAAGTTGCTCAGGTACAGGCTGTCATAGGTCGACCCGGGAGACGTCAGCGCGACGAAGAGCAGAATGGCGGTCGAGCGCTTCTGCACCGTGACGCCCTGCGCCTGCACCGACTGCGGCAGCGCCGACAAGGCGCTCGACACCCGGTTCTGAACCAGCACCTGCGCGAAGTTCAGGTCGGTGCCGATCTTGAACGTCACCGTGAGCGCGTATGTGCCGTCGGCGCCGCTGTAGGACTGCATGTAGAGCATGCCCTCGACGCCATTGACCTGCTGCTCAATCGGCAACGCCACGGTGTCCATCACCGCCTTGGCGCTGGCGCCGGGATAGCGTGTCGTGACCTGCACGGTCGGCGGCACGACGTCGGGATATTGCGCCACCGCCAGCCCGAACAGAGCTACGCCGCCGATCAGGACCATCAGAATCGCGATGACGTTGGATAACACCGGCCGTTCGATGAAGAATTTCGAAATCATGGCCAGCCCTATTTTGTCGAGGCGGGAGACGGCTCGATTTGCTGCAGCTTGGGATCGACCTTCTGGCCGGGAATCGCGCGCAACAGGCCCGCGATCACGACCCGGTCATCCGCCTTGAGACCGCTTTCGATCACGCGCAAATCGTCCTCGAGCGGCCCGGTCTGCACCTTGCGCTGCTCGACCACGTTTTCGCCGGTCACGACCAGCAGGTATCGACCGGCCTGGTCGCTGCCCAGTGCCACGTCCGGCACCAGCAACGCGCCCTGCTGCTGATCGAGCGGAACGCGGACACGGACGAAATAGCCGGGCAGCAGCACCCGATCGGCGTTTGGCAGCACACCGCGCACCGCCAGCGTCCCGGTCGATTGATTGACCGTCGGCGCGGCGTAATCGAGTTTACCTTTGTGCGGATAGCCGGTTTCGCTCTGCAGTTCGACCTCGACCGGCACTTGCCTGAGATCGTTGGCGGTCAACCCCTTGCGCGCCGCCTGCGCCCGTATCCGCAACACATCCCGCTCATTGACGTTGAAGGTCACATAGATCGGATCGAACTGCACGATGCTGGCAAGCTGGGTCGGCGAGGCGGCGCCGACCAGTTCGCCGACCGAGACGAGATGGGCGCTGACGATGCCATCGAACGGCGCAGTGACGTTGGTATAGCCGAAATTGACGGCGGCGATCTTGGTGTTGACCTGGGCCTGCTGAAGGTTGGCCTGGGCGTTGTCGCGCGTCGAGGTGGACTGCTCGAGGGTGGCCTGCGAGACCGCCTGGCGCGCGACCAGATCCGCCTGACGCCTGTAATCAGCTTCGGCTTGTTTCAGCGACGCCTGGGCGCCCGCTTCGGCCGCCTGCGCCTGTTCGAGCTTGAGCTGATAGGTCTCAGGCTCGATTGTGAACAGCTTGGTGCCTTCCTTCACAAAGGCACCGTCCTGATAGCTGATTGCCTGCAGCACGCCCTGTACCCGCGCCAGCAGATCGACCGACTTAATCGGCGCGGTATTGCCGGTCGCCTCCAAATAGCGGGTAATGGTGCGCTGCACGGGGAGCGCGACATCGACCGCCGCCGGCGGCGGCGGCACGAACGCGTTCTGCTCGCAGCCGGTCAAGAACACGAGCGACAGCACCGCGATGGCGGTGTGGACGGCACCGGGACGCGCCGTGCGGCGGTTGCGATCCAATCTGGCGGAGACCGGTTGATGCGCAGGCTTCATCCCCTTGCCCCAATCTTTTTGGCCACGCAGGCAGACCCGCGACGGGAACTCATAACACAATCCGTCCGCGGTGGAACCCGAAAGCAAATCCCGCCGCACCTCGATCGATCGGGCGGGCAATTTATCCTGTGGACTCACAACCTTGGACGAAAATAGGACAAATTGACCACGCCACGCCAGCAGGCGCTCATGGCGTCGCGCTTCGCGCGGGCCGATCCGCAACAAGACGCCGCAGCTCCGCGCTGACGTCAGCCTGCCGTGGCGGATCGGCGCCGGCGCGCCCACAGGTAAAGGCCGCGCAGGACGCCGCAAACGACAATGCCCGGCGAAGCTCGTCGGAATTCGCCCGCGCAAGCGAACTGGCTTCGATCCGTCCGATGGCGCGCAAGGCGAACAACAGTGCCGCCTGAAAACTGTCGCCGGCGCCGATGGTGTCGACGACATCGACCGCCGGCGCCTTGACTTCGATCGCACCGGCTTCGCCGTGCCAGGCCTGAGCCCCGCTAATTCCGCGCGTGACCACGACGAGGCTGACGCCTGCCGCGATCAGGGCTTGCGCCTTCCCCGCATAATCGCTGCCGCCATACAGGAATTCGAAGTCGACGTCCGACATCCGCACAATATTCGCGGCGGCGGCAAACGCCTGCATGCGCGCGACATAGCGGGTCTTGTGGGCGACGAGGCTCGGCCTGCAGTTCGGATCGAACGAGACGGTGGCCGATCCGCGCGCTTCCTCAACCATCGCAAGCGTTTCAGCCGCTGCCTCTTCATGGATGAGGGTGGTCGATCCGACATGGACGGCGTCTATTTCGTCGAATGCAATGGAGCCTCGGCGATACGTCCAGTTGCGGGATGCCGTCCCCTCGTCATAGAAGGCGTATTGCGGCTCGCCGTCGACGGTGCGCACGAAGGCGAGCGTGGTCTGGTCGGCGCTGCGGGTGATATATCGAAGATCGATCTGCGAGGCCATGGCGTGATCGGCAATCATGCGGCCGAACAGATCGGTTGAAATGCCGCCAACGAACGCCGTCGGGGCGCCGAGCCGCGCGATGCCGACGGCGATATTGAGACATGAACCGCCAGCCACCGGCACGCTGGCGTCGCGGCCGTCGGTGGCCTTCACGGGCAGGAAATCAATCAAGGCGTCTCCGCAGCTCAGCAGCATGGTCTCGATCTTCCGTCAGGATCGGCGATCCGGTTCGACCTTCAGCATCGCATCGCGACTTTCCCGGTCCAGCCGGCGCATCAACCCGTGCACCTGGCGCTTGGACCGATGAAACTCGGCCATTTCCGGCGCAGTCGGCCGGCTCTGCCAGCCGATCGCCGACATCGAGGCCATGGCGTCGGCGATCGATCCATAGCTGCGGCCTGCGACCGCGCCCAGCATGGCTGCGCCGAGCAGTACCGGTTCCTGGGTTTCGGGAAGCGCGACGGTCAAGCCGGTGGTATCCGCCATGATCTGCCGGACCAGCGAACTGCGGCCTGCGCCGCCGCCGATCACCATGAGGTCGCTGGCGACCCCGTGCGACCGAAACGCATCCACCACATCGGCAAGACCGTAGGCGAGGCCACACAGTCCCGCCACGAACAGCCGCTCCATCGAGCCGATATCGGTATCGAGATCCAGACCGCCGACGATCGCACGCGAGTCAGGATCGGCGAACGGTGAACGGTTGCCGAGAAATTCGGGAAGAACGTGGACATCGCGGGCATACAAGGCCGCGCGCCCCGGATCCGCCGAGCGCGAAACGATGCGCCGCTCGAGGAATTCCAGAATCTCCATGCCGGCGGCCTGCGCCGCCGCGAGCACCTCATGATAGGCTGGATGCGACTTGACCAGATGATCGATGGCCGCCCCGGCCGCCGATTGACCGCCTTCGTTGAGCCAGAAGCCGGGCACCATGCCCGAATAATACGGACCCCAGACGCCCGGCACGAAGCGAGGTTCGGGCGTCGTCGCCATGATGCAGGCCGAGGTCCCCATGATGTAGGCGAGCCGGCCGCAGACATCGACCGATTGACCTGGTGTGATCCGCCCTCCGATCATGCCCACACCACCGGCATGGGCATCGATCAACGACGCGCCGACCGGCGTGCCTTCCAGCAGACCGAAATCCAGCGCGGCCGGTGCGGTCAAACCCGTGCCCAGGGCGGTCCCCGGCGCGACGACGTCCTTGCCGATTTTCGCGTAACCCTCGCCAACAAGGTCGCCGAGACCGACCCGCTCGAAATAGCTCTGGCTCCAACGCCGCTCGTGCGCCAGGAAATTCCACTTGCAGGTCAGCGTGCAGGTCGACCGGGTGGCCGATGCGGTGGCGCGAAATGAAAGATAGTCGGCGAGATCAAGGAAATGCCCGGCCGAATTCCAGGTCGACGGCAAATAGCGCTTCAGCCAAAGCAGCTTGGGAATTTCCATTTCAGGCGAAATGGAGCCGCCGACATAACGAAGCACGTCGTCCTGGGTATCGTTGACCGCACGGGCCTCGGTGCTGGCGCGATGGTCCATCCAGACGATGACATTGCGCCGTTCATCGCCCGAACTGCTGACCGTCAGCGGATTGGCGGCGGCGTCGAGCACGACGAGCGAGCACGTCGCATCGAACCCCATGCCCTTCACGGCGGACGGCGGCAGGGCCGCTTCCACCATCGCGGCGCGAACCGCGGTGACGCACGCGGCCCAGATCTCGGACGAGGATTGTTCGACCACGTTGCCAGCTTCGTGCCAGACCGTGATCGGGCAGCGGGCGGTCGCGAGCAGCATTCCTGTCTCGTCGAACACACCGGCGCGCGCGCTCGATGTACCGACGTCGACCCCGATGAAGGCCTGCCTCATTCCAATCCCGTTCGAACTCCGCGGCCTACCAGCACGTATAGCCTCCATCGACGAGGACGACGCTGCCCGTCATCAAGCTGGCAGCGTCGGATGCCAGAAACAAGACGACAGAGGCTATTTCGTCGACCTCGCCCATCCGGCCCATCGGGGTGCCGCCGATCCAGGCATCATACATCTGTGGACTATTCTTGACGAATGCGTTGAGAGGAGTCGCAACATAGGTCGGAGCCACGGCATTGACGCGCACGCCGCGGGCGCCCCACTCGGCCGCAAGCGACTTGGTGAGATGGTGCACAGCGGCCTTGGAGGCATTATAGTAGCATTGTTCCTGCGGCTTGTTGACGATGAACCCGGACATCGACCCGATGTTGACAATGGCGCCGGACCTTGCGGCCAGCATGTGGTTGCCAAAGGCGCGGCAACACCAGAAGGTGCCGTTGAGATTGACGTCGACCACATTCAGCCAGTGCTCGTCGGTGACCTGTTCAGCCGGCGTCTCGCTGCGCGCAATGCCGGCGTTATTGACGAGGATGTCGATCTTGCCGTGCCGAGACACCAGTTCGTCCGCGGTTTCCGAGACGCGCCTGGAATCCGTCACGTCCAGGATCGCGACCTCGGCCCGGTAGCCCTTCGCCTGGAGGCTGGCGCAGCCGGCCTCAGCCGCCTTGGCATCGCGGTCGGCGATGATGATCCTCGCGCCGGCTTCTCCGAGCGCCTCTGAACAGGCGAGTCCGATCCCCTGGCCGCCGCCGGTGACGACGGCGACGCGGTCGCCCAGCTTGAATTTTTCCAGATACATCCTGTTCTTCTTTCCTCAAAGTTGACCTTCGCCGGCATGCGACGTGGCGATCGCTATGTCCGCAGGGCCGGCCCACGGAAACTGCGGCCGAGCGTGACGGCGCGGGCCGTTGTCGCTAGGCGCGCATTGCGATTCCCTCGTTGTCGAAGCGGTGCAAGCGAGCCGGGTCCGGCGACAGCAACACCCGGTCGCCCGCTTTCAGGTCGAGTTCGCCGACATAGCGGCAGGTGAGCATTCCGATTTTCCCGGCATCGACATAGAGGAACGTGTCGCTGCCGAGATGTTCGGCCACCGATACGGTTCCCGGCCAGCCTTCCGTCTCCTGGCCGATCTTCAGATGTTCGGGCCTGATCCCAATGGTGACGGCGCCGTGCCGGGTGGCCGCCTCGCCGGACACGAAGTTCATCCTCGGCGATCCGATGAAGCCGGCGACGAACAGGTTTGCCGGCCGCTCGTACAATTCGAGCGGCGAGCCGTATTGTTCGATGCCGCCGGCATTGAGCACGACGATCTTGTCAGCCATGGTCATGGCCTCGACCTGGTCATGGGTGACGTAGACGGCGGTGGTTGCAAGCTGTTTCTGCAGCTTGGTGACCTCCATGCGCATCTGGACCCGAAGCGCGGCGTCGAGGTTCGACAACGGCTCGTCGAACAGAAACGCCTTCGGCTCGCGCACGATGGCGCGCCCGATCGCAACTCGCTGGCGCTGGCCGCCGGAAAGCTCGCGCGGCTTTCGATCGAGATAAGGCGTCAGGTTCAGCGTGGCCGCGGCGGCTTCCACCTTGCGATCGATCTCGGCGCGCGGCAGTCCCGCCATCTTCAGCCCGAACGCGATGTTGCCGCGAACGCTCATATGCGGATAGAGCGCGTAGGACTGAAACACCATCGACAGGCCGCGCTTCGCCGGCGGAACGTCGACGACGTTGCGGCCGTCGATCAGGATTTGACCGCCGGTGACATCCTCTAGTCCGGCGATCAGCCGCAGCAGCGTGGTCTTGCCGCACCCCGAAGGCCCGACGAAAACCACAAAGGAGCCGTTCTCGATGTCGAGATTGGCGTCCTTGATGATATTGACCGGCCCGAACGATTTTCGAACCCCCTGCAGCGTGATCTGGCCCATGTCTCGCCCTTTCGCTGATCTATTTGACGGCGCCGAACGTCAGTCCGCGGACCAGTTGCCGCTGGCTGAACCATCCGAGTACGATGATGGGAGCAATGGCAAGCGTCGACGCGGCCGACAGCTTCGCCCAGAACAAGCCCTCGGGGCTCGAATAGGACGCGATGAAAACCGTGAGCGGCGCGGCATCGATGGTCGAAAGGTTCAGGGTCCAAAACGCTTCGTTCCAGGCCAGGATGAAATTGAGCAGCATCGTGGAAGCCAAGCCCGGCACGGCCATTGGCGTCAGCACATAGACGAGTTCGCGTCCGATGGTCGCGCCATCCATCCGTGCCGCTTCGAGAATGTCCTTTGGAATTTCCTTGAAGTAGGTGAACAGCATCCAGATCACGATCGGCAGATTGCCGAGACACAGGATCACGATGAGACCAGCGCGCGTATCGAGCATCCCGAGATCCCGGTAAATCAGATAGATCGGAACCAGCACGCCGACCGGTGGCATCATCTTGGTCGAGAGCATCCAGAGCAGAACATCCTTGGTGCGCTTGGTCGGTGCGAACGCCATCGACCAGGCGGCCGGAACGGCAATCAACATGGCAACCAGCGTCGATCCGCCGGCAATGATGAAGGAATTGAGCGCATGATGGAAATAGTCGCTGCGGCCCTGCACGGTCGCATAGTTCTCCGTGGTCCAATGAAAGAACAGAAAAGTCGGCGGCATCGCGAACGCCTCGAGCTCGGTCTTGAAGCTCGTCAGCACCATCCACAGAATCGGCAGGAAGATCAGGAATCCGAACAACCACGCCGCCGCCGTCGATACCACCAGGCGTCTCGAAGTTACCTTGCGCGCCATCGCCTAAGCCTCCAGATTCCGGCCAATGATCCGCACCAGGAAGAAAGCCACGATATTGGCGATCACGACCGCGACCAGCCCGCCGGCGGAAGCGTTTCCGACGTCGAACTGGATCAGCGCCTGCGAGTAGATCAAGAACGCGATATTGGTCGTCTGCAATCCCGGCCCGCCGCCGGTGGTGACGAAGATTTCGGCAAACACCGTCAGCAGGAATATCGTCTCGATCAGGATCACCACGGTGATCGGCCGCGCCAAATGCGGCAGCGTGAGATAGACGAATTTCGAGAACGCTCCGGCGCCATCCATCTCGGCGGCTTCCTTTTGTTCCTCGTCCTGGGATTGCAGCGCGGTGAGCAGGATCAGGGTCGCAAACGGCAGCCATTGCCAGGCCACGATCAGGATCACGGCGAACAGCGGCGCGTCGGTGAACCAGTCGATCGGTGTCAGACCGAGCACTATCGCTATCCAGGCAAACAGCCCGGAGACCGGATGCATCAGCAGGTTTTTCCAGACCAGGGCGCTCACGGTCGGCATCACGAAAAACGGTGCGATGACCATCAACCGGACCAGGCTGCGCCCGATCACGGGCTGGTCGAGCAAAAGCGCGAGCGGCGTACCGAACAGGATCGTGATGGCGAGTACCGAGCCAACCAGCACCAGCGTGTTCTGCAGCGATGCCAGGAAGGCCGGATCGGTCAGGAAGTAGCGGTAGTTCTCCAGGCCGACGAAGCTCTCGGTATCCGGATCGAGCAGGCTGTAGTGAAGCGTGGAGAAATAGATCGTCATCGCCAGCGGGACGATCATCCAGACGAACAACAACACGACAGCCGGGGTGAGCAGGGCCCGTCCCAGAACCTGGGTCTGCTGCGTTGCCATCACCGCCTCCTGTTAGCTTGGCGAATTAGCTTGGCGAACCCGATGAGGGCGGCCATCCGGTCGTGACGAGCGGATGGCCGTTAGTTGACGGCCAGGGAGGAGACGGCCGCCGCGATCGCGCCCCTACTTGATGTAGCCGGCACGTTTCATTTCGCGTTCGGTGGATGACTGCGCCGCGGCCAGCGCCGCATCGACACTCATCGAACCGGCCAGCGCGGCGGAAAATTCCTGGCCAACGGTAGTGCCGATGCCCTGGAATTCCGGAATCGCCGCGTATTGCACCCCAACGTAAGGAACCGGCTTGACGGTCGGATGGTTCGGATCGGCCGCATCGATCGAAGCCAGTGTCAGCTTGGCGAATGGCGCGAGCTTCAAATATTCGGGGTTCTGATACAGCGAGGTGCGCGTGCCCGGAGGTACGTTCGCCCAACCCTCCTTCGCAGCAACCAGCTTGGTGTAGTCCTTGCCGGTCGCCCATGCGATGAATTTTTCCGCCGCGGCGACCTTCTTCGAGCCGGCGGGAATCGCGAGATTCCACGCCCAGAGCCAGTTGGCGTTCTTTCCGAGCCCGGCGTTCGGCGCGAGTGCAAAACCGACCTTGTCGGCAACCTTCGAATCCTTCGGATTGGTGACGAAGGAGGCCGCGACCGTGGCATCGATCCACATCGCGCATTTGCCGGCATTGAACAGCGCCAGGTTTTCATTGAAGCCGTTCGAGCTTGCGCCGGGAGGCCCCGCAACCTTCATCAGGTCGACGTAGGTGGTCAGGGTCGTCTTCCATTCCGGCGTGTTGAACTGCGGCTGCCACTTTTCGTCGAACCAGCGTGCGCCGAACGAATTGGACATGGCGGTGAGGAATGCCATGTTCTCGCCCCAGCCGGCCTTGCCTCTCAGGCAGATGCCGTACACGCCGGCGGACTTGTCGGTGAGCTTCTTCGCCGCGTCGACCACGAAATCCCAGGTCGGCTTTTCGGGCATGGTCAGCCCGGCTTTTTGGAACAGGTCGGTGCGGTACATCATCATCGAGCTCTCGCCATAGAAGGGCGCGGCATAGAGCTTGCCCGAAACCGACACGGCGTCGCGGATCTTCGGCAGCAGATCGCCGACATCGTAGTCGGGTCCGAGATTGTCGAGCGGAATGAGCCAGTTCTTCTTGGCCCAGATCGGAACCTCATAGGTGCCGATGGTAAGCACGTCGAACTGACCGCCCTTGGTCGCAATATCGGTGGTGACGCGCTGGCGCAGCACATTCTCTTCGAGGGTCACCCATTTCACCGTCACGTCGGGGTTCTTGGCGGTGAAGTCGCTGGTCAACCCCTGCATGCGGATCATGTCGCCGTTATTGACGGTCGCGATCGTCAGGGTCGTCTGTGCATTCGAGGGGACTGAGCCCAACAGGGTAACCGCGCCCAGCAGGGCGCCGAGGACATGTTTCACGGTAACCTCCCTAGTTTGCGTTTGAGCATATGCCCACGCATTGAAGTTATGTTCAGGCCAAGCCGAGAACTTGTCAAGAGCAGAATGGAAATCGCGCACCGATAGGTTGAGCCACCGCGAGGGACCCCCGGGTAGGGGCTGGCGAAGCCGCCATGCGTCCGCCTGAAGTCAGGCGCGCCAGCGGGCGGCGGGTCCCGCGATGGCCCGAAGACTGGGTTCGCCGTCATCCGAGGACGGCGCTTGCGGTTGCCTCGTCGGTGATCAAGCCGTTGATCAGGCGTCCCTTGAGCGCCGCCCTGATCGCCGCGACCTTGGCACGGCCGAGCGCCGCCCCGATGGTCAGGCCTTCGGCGGGGACCTGCGGTGGAATACTGGTCAGACGATCGTTGGTTCCGCCATCGATAATGCGGCCCTGCGCATCGAAGGCCCAGCCAACCACCTCGCCGACCGCGCCCAACCGCATCATTTCGAACAGTTCCTCGCGCGAGACGAAGCCGTCGACATGGACTTGCGCGCTCTGGTCCATCTGCCCAATTCCGACCAGCCGCAGGTCTGCTTTGGCGGCGACTGCCCTTACCTTGGCGATCGGATCGATCCGCAGCATCTGGTTACGCTCGTTCTCGGACGACATCAGAAACGGCAGCGGCATGGGATAATGGCGCGCCCGGGTCCGATCGGCCAGGCGCCCGACGGTGTCAAAGAAACTCGCCGAGCCGTCGGCCGAGATATTACCGACCAGCGACACGATCTGATGATTGGGGCAGTCGATCGGCGAGACCCGCTCGACCGCCGCGCGCACCGCCCTGCCCGTGCCCAACGCGACGATCGTGGGCTTTTCGCTGCGCAACGTCGATTCCAGGATGTTGGCGGCCCGCTCCGCAATCCCGGCCGCCGCCAGCGGCTGCGCCGGATCGGTCGGCACGACTTCGCAATAAACCAGCTGGAACAAGTCCTTGAGCCGCGAAGCTAACTCCATACATGCGGCGATCGGGTGTTCGAGGCGGAACGTAATCAGCCGCTCGGCAAGACAGAGCGAGACCAGCCGTTGCGCCGAGGCTCGCGAGACCTGGAGCATTTTGGCGATCTCGTCCTGGGTATGACCGGCAATGAAATACAGCCAGCCGGCGCGCGCGGCTTCATCCAGACGCGACTTCTCGCTTTCAGGCGCGACCATCCAGCCCTTCCGCTTGCTTCGGCCAGAAATCGGCCATTCGCTCAAAGACCCGATCGGCTCCCGCATTGTACAGAACAGTCCGGCCGTCGCGGGATCGATAATGGCTGCCTCCGACGAATCCCCAGACACTCATGCCGGCGGCCTTGCCAGCCGTGACACCGCTGACGCTGTCTTCGATGACCAGGGTGCGGCGCGGGTCCGCGCGCATTTCTTCAGCCGCGTACAGGAAGAGATCAGGCGCAGGCTTGCCATGCGCCACCATTTGCGAGGTATAGACCCGCGTGCCGAAAAGCGAGGCGAGGCCGGTCACCGAGAGGGAGAAGGATACGCGATCGAGATCGCTCGACGAGGCGACGCAAAATGGCGTCCGGAGCGCCGTCAGCACGGAGCCCACGCCTTCGACCGGACGAAGCTCCGAGCCAAAGGCGGCGCGAACGCCGGCGCCGAGCTCGGCTGAGAACCGCTCCGGAATCGGGCGCCCGAGACGCTGGTAATGCACCAGCACCGCCGCGGTACTTCGCCCCAGGAACAGCTCGAGCGCCTGCTCGACACCGAGATTGATGCCGTAGCCGGCCAGCACCGCCGAAAGGCAGCGGCAGCTCAGGACTTCACTGTCGACCAGGACGCCGTCACAGTCGAAAATGATGAGATCGGGCTTGATCATCGCGTGCTTTCCGCAACCGCGACAAGATCATATACTCATTGATCGAGCAATAGCTCAGAATTGACCGCAATCAGGGCGTCCGCCAGGCGATCGGCCATCGCCCGGTCAGGGATCAGTGGGTAACCCGCCATATCGTGCCGTTGCCGTCTTCCGAAACGAGCAGCGCCCCATCGCGGGCCACCGTGACACCGACCGGACGGCCCCAAACCTTGGAATCGCTGACCACAAATCCGGTTACGAAATCCTGATATTCCCCGGTCGGCACGCCGTCCCTCAACCTGATGCGAACGACCTTGTATCCGGTGCGCTTCGACCTGTTCCACGAACCGTGCTCGGCGGCGAATGCGTCGCCGCGATATTCCGCCGGAAAGTTGCTTCCTGCATAAAACGTCAATCCGAGCGAAGCCGAATGAGCCTGCAGGAGCACGTCAGGAACCGTGATCTTGTCCTTCAGATCGGGCCGGTCGCCGACATGCCTCGGATCCTCGTTGCCGCCGATATAAAACCACGGCCCTCCATAGAATGCGTTTTCGCGAACCCGCGTGACGTAGTCAGGCACAAGGTTGTCGCCGAGACCATCCCGCTCATTGGTGGAGCACCACGGCGTACCGCTGCCAGGCTGGATCGCAAGACCGACGCAATTGCGAATGCCGGTCGCGAACACCTTCTGGCTTTTTCCATCGGGGTCGAAGGCCAGCACCGTCGCACGGTCGGTTTCGGAACCCCAGGCGGCTCCGAGCGCATGCTGCTTTCTCCATTCTTCAAGCCCGCCCGGAGCATGGCCCTGCCCTTCGGCATCGTTGCTGCCGGAGCCGACCGAAACCAACATTCGACTGCCATCCGGTGTGAACGCAATATCGCGGGTTGAATGGGCTAGCCCGGCCGGCAGGTTCGCGACCACGGTTTCCGGCGAGGCCGATGCCCTGAGGTCACCGGAATGATAGGCAAAGCGCACCACACTGCCGGTATTGGCGACGTACAGCCATTGTGGGTTGCCACTCGGGAAAAACGCAATGCCGAAAGGCCGATCGAGCCCACTGGCATAGATCTCGTTCGCGGTCGGCTTTGCAGCGCCATCCGACGCCCGCAAAATACGGATGCGGCCAGCGCCGGTTTCGACCACAAAGATGTCGCCATTCGGTGCCGCCCTGATGATACGCGGGCCACTCAATCCATCGGCGAACAGTTCAATCTTGAAACCCGCGGGAACCTGCGGAATCGCGGAAGCCGGCCTTGCAACAACATGGGGGAAATTCCCGGCGGAGGGCGTTGCGCCGGGCGGAGGCAAATCCCGTGGTTTGATCAGGCGCACTGTGCCTGGTCTATCGGCCTGCCAATCGCCAAACGCCGCTTTGCCCTCAAGGATGGCCGGTTGCGCGACCGCCATGTTCGCGGGAGTAATCACGGACAAAAGTACAAAGCCGGCCGCAATCGGGCCGAGCGTCCTGGATTTCATGGTTTCCTCGCGAAGCGGCGCATGCTGCGAGGCTATAATGATGCTGGTCCCGAAACGTTCGCAAGCCGATTTGGCGCCCTATCACATTCGCCTTCCCGAAGCGTGATCGCTCACACCGTTCAGGTCATCACCCCGAGCAACGAGGGTCCATGGAGGCGCGCGCGTCTGCCGCCATCCGGCGTGATCCCGGTCACACCGAACCTCGCCGGTAGCGTTGCTGGGTCAGTTACGGTGATTGTCCAGTCGGATGGCGTTCATCGCTCGTGCGTGGAGGGACGCGCTGCCGGCCGCCGCTCTGGTTCGCCCTCGATGGCTCGCAGCATGCCCATGCGTGCGAACATCATCGGCCCACGGTCTTCCGCCGCTTCGATCAGCATATGGACGGCGAGTCGCCACACCTGCCGATCACGCTCCAAGATTGGCAGCTTCCTGACGTAGCTGGCAGCGTCCCGCAGCGTTCGTGCCGGCGCGACGCCGGGAAGAGGAAGGGGTTGATCGAACGGGCGATCCCAAGACACGAAGCCACTCCGCAACGGAACCGGGATTCAAGTAGAAATAGGGCAATTAGTTCCAATGCTGGTGGTGGTCAAGCACAGGTGGCGGGAAAGCCGCCGGCCTTTTGCTGCGCGGTTCTGGCCGCTCGCGGGCAAGCGGTCATGCGGCGGCGATCGTCTTCAATCGCGCGTTGGTCGCGTCGGACTTCGCTGCATCACCGGAGCCGGTGGCGTTGCATTCTCTGAAATAGTCGGAGATTTCGGCTTCGGCGAGATGCTCCCAGCGTTCGGCCTCGCCGAGATGCTTCCAGCTTTGTTGCGGGTTGAGCACCGCGCATTGGCGGTGCAGGGATCCCATCGCGCGGTAGCGAGAAACGTTTTTCATGGCCACCTCCTGGACTCGGTGCGCAACCTTATTCCCGCTGTTACGTCAGAGTCATTACGATTATGCGTCAGAACCATTTTTCGGAAATGTCAGCGGACCGACTTTGGAACCTGCTTTGCCGGGTAACGAACTCCGACCCTTACCGGGTATCTCGGGATGTCGACCGGCCGCGCAACTTCCTTTGCCGACTGGCGGCCTGAGGCTTTTCAGCAGCGGCGAAGTTTCCATTTTACCAAACCTTTAACTATTCCTCTTATGAATATCTGTTGGTCTAGAACAGCCCTCATAACGCTCAGGATGAGCGATGCCAGACGTGGAATTTTCAGTTGTCGACGAAGTTGAAACGGCAATCAATAACGGGACGGCGGAAAAGCGCTTGGAAACAATCAAGCGCGTGACCGACCTGTTTCTGGCCTCCGCCGAAAGCTTTAACAGCAAGCAGATCGAGCTGTTCGGGGATGTGCTGGAACGGCTCATCAAGACGATCGAGATTCGGGCGATCGCAGACGTAAGCGTCCGCATTGCGCTGGCTGAAATGAGCAGCCAACTGGCGCCGGTCCCGCAAGCGCCGCCGTCTGTCGTTCGCCGCCTCGCCGGCAATGACGAGATCACCGTCGCTCGTCCTGTCCTGACGGAATCCGCCTGTCTGAGCACGGAAGACCTGGTCGAAATCGCCAAAACAAAAGGCGAGCAGCATTTGCTGGCCATGTCCGGCCGCTGGTGGCTGAAGGAAGTTGTGACCGACGTCATACTGGCCCGGCGGTACCCGAGCGTCAGTCGCCGCATCGTCAACAATCCGGGCGCGCGGGTTTCCGCGGCCGGATTCGCCATTGTCGTCGCGCAGGCCGAAGCCGATCCTGAACTTGCCGTCGAAACCGGGATCCGGGTCGATCTACCGTTGGAGCTCCGCCACCAATTGCTGCGCAGCGCCACCGAAGCGGTCCGGGCCCGGCTATTGTCCCGCGCGCCGCCGCACGTGTTCGAGGAAATCCGCAGCGCGATCGCGACCGTCTCGGCCGGAATAAACCGCGAAATGTCCAAGGTCCGCGAATTTACCGCGGCCCAGCGCTTGGTGGCGCGGCTAAGGGACAATGGCGAACTCAAGGAAGCAACCTTGTTCGAATTCGCCAAGCGACGGAAATATGAGGAGACCGTCGCTGCACTGGCGGCGTTGTCGCACTCCACCATCGAGGTGATCCGTCCGCTGATGCAAAGCCTTCGCGACGACGGCGTCCTCGTTCCCTGCAGGGTCGCTGGGCTCAGCTGGGAGACGGTACACGCCGTTCTGGAGAGCCGCCTGGCGACCGGGTCGATGGGGCCGCATGAATTGGCCAATGCCAGGAGCCAGTTTGGCAAGATGACGGCCGAAAATGCCCGTCGTCTGCTGAGCTTCTGGCAGGTGAGATCGTCGCCAACATCGTCGAGCGTGAATTGAGCCGGGATGGCGCCAAGCGTGGGTTGCGTTTTAGCTTCTTGTTAATGCTACGACGCAAATGGCAGGCGGGTTCCATAGGGGCTTGGCTGTCCAGGTCATTTAATGCAGGTTTATTACTTCGGAACCCGTATGTGATCTGTCAACGCAACATCGAGCGGGTCGGATGACCGAACCAAAGTCGCTTCTGGCGGAACTGGAAGATGCGGTATCGCGCGGAACGGCCGAAAGCTGTTTGCAGGCCCTCTGGCACGCCACCGACATCCTGATCGCCGGCCGATATTCCGAGGATCAGATCTGGACTTTCGGCGAGATCATTGGACGGCTGGCCGAAGATATCGAAACCGTGGCGCGCGTGCGGCTCGCAAACAAGCTCGCTCCCAGCAACAACGCGCCGATCAAGATCATCAACAAGCTCGCGTTTGACGATTCGATCGACGTTGCCGGACCCGTGCTGCGGCAATCCGAACGGCTCGACGTCAAAATGCTGGTGGCAAATGCAAGATCCAAAGGCCAGGGGCACCTTCTCGCCATTTCAAAACGGAAATCCATTCCGGAGAACGTAACCGACGTTCTGGTGGTGCGAGGCACCGCCGAGGTTGCGAGCTCGGTCGCAGCCAATAGCGGGGCAAGCCTGTCGGGATTCGGCTTTCTGCATCTCGTCAAGCGCTCCGAGGATGATCTCATTCTTGCCGAGCATCTCGGTCTGCGCAAAGACATCCCCAGGCATCTGTTCCAGCAGTTGATCTCGAAGGCATCCGACGAGGTCAAACGAAAGCTCGAGCGCGAACGTCCCGAATTGGTGAGCCAGATACAAACCGTGGTCACCGATGTCACCGGAACGATTCACGCCCGATTTGGACCGGCCTCCAAAAACTATTTTGCCGCGAAACGAACCGTCGGCAAGCTGCATCAATATGGCAACCTCAATGAAGACCAGATATTTGAGTTTGCCCATTCGCTCAAATTCAACGAAACGGCGGTTGCCATGTCGCTGTTGTGCGTCCTGCCGATCGACGTCGTGGAGCGCGCGCTGGTCGACAAAAACAGGGAAGTCATCCTGATCCTGGCCAAGGCGCTGGATCTGTCGTGGACAACGACCATGTCGTTGCTGTTTCTGGGCGCGGCCAATTATCGGATTACGGCAGGAAGCCTCGACACCATGAAGGCCGAATTTATTCGGCTGAATGTCGAAACCTCAAAGCAGGTCCTGAAGACCTACCAATCCCGCAAATCAGCGGCCATCGCGAGCGCCAGCGCCCGCTAAAGCCGTTTTCCGGTTCACTCGAATCATGGCTGCTTCTCCCGAGGCCTCATGGTTCGAGACGCGCGAAGGTGCGCTCCTCACCATGAGGATCAGAGACCTCGTCCTGCATCGCAAAGCGGCGGCCTTGATGGCCGCGACCTCCTCGCCGAGCCGGGCGAATCCGCCGAGAGGATCGACGGAACAATGACGATGTTATCAGACATCTCGGCCGTTCCCTGATGGTTTTTCGGAGAAGACCCGGCTGGCCAATACATCGGACTCGTCCAACGATATGACGTCGTCAACGCCAAGGACGCGATCCATATCCAAGAAGAGACGGTTGGCTTGACGAAGCCGCATCCGATCCAGTGCGTTGCGGATCGAGCGGGCATTGGCAAACAAGGGTTGCTGCTTGCGCAGGCCAATATAGCGGATGAAGGCCTCGCGCGCCCGATCGGTGAACTTGTAGGACATGTCGCGCAGCATCATTTCCGCGATCGATAGCAATTCGTCCTCGCTATAGTCCGGAAAATCGATATGGTGCGCCACGCGAGAACGGAAGCCCGGATTGCTCTGGAAGAATTTTTCCATGCGATCTCCATAGCCCGCCAGGATCACGACGAGGTCCTCGCGCTGCGTTTCCATCACTTGCAGCAGCATCTCGATCGCTTCCTGGCCATAGTCGCGTTCGTTCTCGGGGCGGTAGAGGTAGTAGGCTTCGTCGATGAACAGCACGCCGCCCATCGCCTTCTTGAGGATCTCTTTGGTTTTCGGCGCGGTGTGACCGATATACTGCCCAACGAGATCGTCGCGGGTGACGTTGACCACGTGGCCGCGCCTCACGAAACCGAGTCGGTGCAGAATATTGGCCATCCGAAGCGCTACCGTGGTCTTTCCAGTACCGGGGTTGCCGGTGAAAGACATGTGAAGCGT
This sequence comes from Bradyrhizobium sp., assembly GCA_039935515.1. Lineage (GTDB taxonomy): Bacteria > Pseudomonadota > Alphaproteobacteria > Rhizobiales > Xanthobacteraceae > Bradyrhizobium. The sequence continues at coordinate 927 of JBDTKD010000630.1, read as the reverse complement.
CAGGGACTCCGAGTTCAAGTTCATCTGCTTTCGGATCCGCTCGATGAGCAGCAGGGCAGCGATTTCACGGATCCTGGTCTTTACCGGAAGTAGCCCCACGAGCTCGCGATTGAGTTCGTCGAGCACCTCGCCGATACCTACGTCCGTGAATTCCTTGCGGAGATTGACGTTGGTCACCGTCGTCGGGATCTGAGCGCCTTCTGGCTCCGTTGGTGGCATCGACGTCCTCTTTATTGAGAAGAAAAAAGCTCCGTCGTCATTTGACCACGACGGAGCCAGTTAGTCCCGGCGTGCGATCTCCGCGAACGGCGATCGCCCAAGTGCCGGACAGGGAGGATCCTATGTTTCGTGATAGCGTTCGCCGGCGGGCTTGTCAGTGACATAGGCTCGCGTGGTGTATTGGATCTGCCGGCCGCGGATCTCGGTGCGCTGCAACATGAAACCTGGCTCGTTCTTCGGACGGTTCACGATATAAGACATTGCCGGGCTCTCGACGCCGCGCACGGAATTGAACGCCGTGACGCGGATATAGTAGCCGGGAAAGGTTTTCCGGCAATTCTTGATCTCCATCAAGATGCCAGCGGCATCCTTCAAGTCGAACATCGGCATGCCGAACATTTCCCAATAGGTGTTCCGCGGATGCGGATCGTCGGTGTATTCGACGCTGATCGCAAAATTGTTCTTGAGCGCATACTCGATCTGCGCGGTGATTTGCGCGTCGGTGAGATCGGGCAGGAATGAAAACTGTCCCTGCGTGATGCGGTTGCCGTGATTAGTCATCATAGGCGTAAATCTCCTTAGGGTATCCCTCAGATGGCGGGCGTTGCGACGGGCACGAAGTCGGCCGTGTCGGTGGAATCGTAGTTGAAGGTGATGTCTTTCCAAGTTTCGAGCGCCGCCTTCAGCGGGCTGCACCACTTGGCCGCA
>JBDTKD010000629.1:0-2623 GCA_039935515.1 Bradyrhizobium sp. | reverse complement strand
ACCTCGACGATCCCACCCAAACCGCCGCCGCGTTCGTTGACGGCTATTTCAGGACAGGCGACCTGGCGACGGTCCGCAACGATGGCTATGTTCAACTCGTCGGTCGTTCCAAGGACGTGATTTCACGTGGCGGGAACAAGATCGCCCCGTTGGAGATCGAAAATATCTTCGCGCAGCACGAGGGCGTTCTAGCTACACTCGCCTTCGGCGCCCCTGACGATCGGTTGGGCGAAAGCCTCCATCTGATGGTCGTCGCTCGTGATCGCAACCTGAGCAAAGGCGACTTGCGCGAATGGTCGACAGATCGGCTGGAGCGCTTCAAGACTCCTGACGTTTTCCATTTCGTAGATGCGCTTCCGTCAGGCCGGACCGGCAAAGCGGATCGGGCGGCGGCCCGAATGTCTCTGAATCGTCCAGCGTCTTAGACGCTTCTAACCTCGCTGCATCGGATACGAACAAGGCATGACAAGGTCGTCGTATCTGCCAACGCCGCGCACCATTGGCCTGACGATCGTCGCGATGATTGCGTTCGCCGCCAACTCGATCCTCTGCCGCCTAGCGCTTACTCATGGCTCAATCGATCCCGCCAGCTTCACCTCGGTCCGCATCGGATCCGGAGTCGTGACGCTTTGGCTCATACTCGCTTTCATGGGAAGAGCCAGAGTGATGCAGGGGTCCTGGCGGGCCGCATTCGCGCTATTCGCTTATGCAGCTGCTTTTTCCTTCGCCTACATCACGCTATCGGCCGGCGCCGGTGCGTTGCTCCTGTTCGGCGCTGTGCAGGCGTCGATGGTGACGACAGGCCTTGTGCGGGGCGAGCGGCTGACGGCGCCGCAATGGTTCGGCTTCGTCGTCGCGCTCGTCGGTCTCGCGGCTCTGTTAATACCCGGCGCTGCGGCGCCACCGATCGGCGGTGCGTTGCTCATGCTCGCCGCTGGCGTCGCCTGGGGTGCATATTCGCTGTTCGGTCGCGGCGCCGTCGATCCGCTCGCGGCCACTGCCGGGAATTTTCTGAGAGCGCTGCCGATGGCGGTGATCCTGCTGGGGTTGGCGGCGATGTTCGGTACGAAGCTCGACCAATCCGGCCTCGTCTATGCGATCATCTCGGGAGCGGTCGCGTCAGGTCTCGGCTATACGATCTGGTACGCGGCCTTGCCCGGATTGTCCCCGGCTCAAGGCGCATCTGTTCAGCTGAGTGTGCCCGTCATCACTGCGCTTGCCGGAACCATCGCGCTCGGAGAGGCGATCACGATTCGCCTGTCGCTCTCGTCGCTCGCTATTCTGGGCGGCATAGCTCTCGTCATCGCCAGCCGCCCGCAGGACCACAGTCGCTCTGGAAGGCAGACCCTTTAAACATCGCGGATGCGTCTTTTACTGAGCGAGCCCACGGCTTTGCGTTCAATTTTGTGCCCGTTTTTTTCTCAACAGGAGCTTGGCCCAATGCTGAGCCAAGTGGTTTCTATCTGGCCAGGCGCTTACCGGGTTGGGCGAAAGTCAAGAACCCGAAATCGGCCATGACACAGGCGAAGTTATAGGCGATCCGTGGTCGGATGGTGAGAATAGCTGCGAACCCAGAAGTCGGAAAGCGATCGGTCGTCCGACCACGTTATTTGGTTATGTTTGGGCGAGATCATGCTCGATCGTAATCAGTCAGGATTGTCGTACATAGCCGACTGGAAATAATGGCTGGCTGATCATGGGCTTGGGACGACTGATGATACAAGCGTCATTCTATCATCAATGTCGAATGCGGTAGATGAGATAAGCCGCGACGTCCTTGATCTGGGCTTCGGTCATGTTATGCGCGATCGTCCGGGTCGGACTTGTCCTGACCTCGTTCTTTTCCCAGTAGGTCAGTTCGCGGTAGACGCAATCATTGCGCCGCCCTGCTTGCGAGCGTCGTGAGTGCCGCGGCATTTGGGCAATAATCCCGCCAGAATTGCCAATCGGAATCGGCAAATTTGTCTGCGAGATCCAACGCACACTGCTCACGCTTTGTACACATTACGCAACGATGCTGAAGTTCTCGAACCTTGAACGGCATCATGTGCGCGACTTCAACTGGATTGAGCGAAAGCGCATCCATGCGACGCTCCAAGAGACTGATCGGGTCGGGTCTGTAACTCGAACCCAACGTAGCTGGGCGACCGGAATACCCAGGTAAATGGCCCTGCGATTCAGTTCGTCCCCGCTGCAAACATCGGAATCGGCAAAGCCGACGCAGGCCGCCTTCCAATCTTTCCAAGCTCGGGAAATCGACCAGTGGTGATCGTATGAGGCTGGCATCTAACCCTCCTCCCTTTCGGCGACTTGATATATGAACAATGAATGCTGCTCTTGCGCATTGATCCAAATCAAATTGACCGACCTATGAGCAATAATGCTCCAGCCTGATGCTGACGCAACACTGCATGTATATCGCACCCATTCGTCAGTGGCTGAAATCCTCTTCAACTGCCCGATGGTATCGATGAAGGTCCAGCATTGGCTGGACGAGAGGGCGATCATGGAGTGCTGGACTACCCCCAGCCCACGCGATGAACAATATGTGCCTCGGACCGAAATTTCCTCGGCGATCGACGCCACAACTCGATCAAGTCCGGGGAGCGGACTTTTACTTCAC
>JBDTKD010000628.1:0-8921 GCA_039935515.1 Bradyrhizobium sp. | reverse complement strand
GCTAGGATGGCAAACCGGCCGAATGGCGATAGCGCTTCTTTTGCGGTGGATTTACCGGCAATGAAGCTGTCATCTCCAGTTATTAGGGATATCTTCCATCGGTACTGTACCCGACAACAATTTTTGTAGTAAGATATTCAGATCGCAGGATAAAAAGTTGTCTTCAAACGGTCAATTTAACTCAAGTGATTGCGGCCTGGCGCCGCCAGAGGTTTAAACGATGATTTCAACCTGGAGTGAATGGAAGCGGTATCCGCGGGCGGAGCGCGGCGAAAATATCGAGGCGCCGATCAGCCCCGGCATCTATGAAGTCCGCTATGCCGGCAGCGGCGCCCTACACTCCTTCGGCGCCGTCGACAATGTTGCGCAGGCGCTGGCGCTGCTCAGTGTCGGTTCCAAATCATGGTTCGGACGCCGCGAACCGGCTGCCACGGTCGATCTCGAATACCGAACCTGCGCGACCTCTTCCAAGGCCGCCGCCAAAGCCGCGGCGGAGCGCATGATCGGCCGCCGCGAAACCTATATGAGCGGCGCGGCCTGAGTCGGCGGTCGGCGTTCGGGAAATCACCGAACCCTCGCCGCGGCCCGGCAGCAGCCTTGGTTCAAAATTGCTTGAAGCGGCGCCTGACGCGCGGCCGATGCATTGTGGCTTGTTTCGGCCTATAGTTGCCATTAGCCCAAGAAACTTCCCCGAGGGAAACTCATCCCGGGAAAATCCGAGGAGTAACGCCATGTCCCCGACCGCCGCCGCCCGTACTTCGCAAGCCTCTGCGCCGTCGCTGCGCGACCGTTTGAAAGATCCCTCGCTGCTGCGCGACCGCTGCTACATCGACGGCGCCTGGGTCGGCACGCCGGCTACTTCGGTGACCAACCCCGTCAATGGCGTCGAGCTGGCCAAGGTGCCGAAGATGAGCACGGCGGAAGCCACGCAGGCCGTGGAGGCCGCCCAGCGCGCGTTTCCGGCCTGGGCCAAGCTCACCGCCAAGCAGCGCTCCAACATCCTGCGCAAATGGTTCGACCTGATTGTCGCCAACCGTGAAGACCTTGCGCTGATCCTGACCTCGGAGCAGGGCAAGCCGCTGGCGGAGTCGCTTGGCGAAGTCGACATCGGCGGCGCCTATGTCGAGTTTTTCGCCGAGGAGGCGAGGCGGGTGTATGGCGAGACCATTCCGACCCAGCGGCCGGACGCGCGGCTGTTGGCGATCCGCCAGCCGATCGGTGTTTGCGGCGCGATCACGCCATGGAATTTTCCGAACTCGATGATCACCCGCAAGGTGTCGCCGGCGCTCGCCGCCGGCTGCACCGTGGTGCTGAAGCCCGCCAACGAGACGCCGTTGAGCGCGCTCGCGCTGGTGGCGCTGGCCGAGAAGGCGGGCGTGCCCAAGGGCGTGTTCAACATCCTCACCGGCAATTCGTCGGCGATCGGCAAGGTGCTCTGTGAACATCCCGCCGTGCGCTTCGTCGGTTTCACCGGATCGACCGAGGTCGGCAAGATTCTTTTTCAGCAGGCCTCCGTCGGCGTGAAAAAGCTCGGGCTCGAGCTCGGCGGCAACGCGCCATTCGTGGTGTTCGACGACGCCGATATCGATGCGGCGGTGGAAGGCGCCATGGTCTCGAAATATCGCAACATGGGCCAGACCTGCGTGTGTGCCAACCGCATCTATGCCCAGGACAAGATCTACGATGCGTTCGTGGAGAAGCTCTCGAACAAGGTCGCCGCGATGAAGATCGGCGACGGTACCGAAAGCGGCGTCACCCAGGGGCCGCTGATCAACATGGATGCGGTCGACAAGGTCGAAAAGCACATCGCGGACGCAGTCAAGCATGGCGCCAGGATCGTCATCGGCGGCAAGCGCCATTCGCTCGGCGGCACGTTCTTCGAGCCGACCGTGCTCGCGAACGTCAAGCCGGACGCGCTGGTGTCGCGGGAAGAAACCTTCGGGCCGCTGGCGCCGGTGTTTCGCTTCAAGGACGAGGCCGACGTGATCGCGATGTGCAACGATTCGCCGTTCGGGCTTGCTTCGTATTTCTATTCGCGCGATCTCGGCCGGGTCTGGCGGGTCGCCGAAGCGCTGGAGTCCGGCATGGTCGGCGTCAATACCGGCCTGATCACCACCGAGGTCGCGCCGTTCGGCGGCGTCAAGGAAAGCGGCCTGGGACGCGAAGGCTCGCATCACGGCATGGAAGAATATGTCGAAATCAAATACGTGATGATGGCGGGGATCTAGGCGCAGCCGTCGTTGCGAGCCAACGGGTCGCGCAATCCAATCCCTTTGTCATTCCGGGGCGCGCGGAGCGCGAGCCCGGAATCCATACTCCCGATGGTGGTTATGGATTCCGGGCCTGCGCCAAGCGGCGCATCCCGGAATGACAGTGTTGGATGGCTTCGTCGCTTGCGCTCCTCGCAATGGGCCACGGATGCGGTGGCTACGTAATATTGAGCTCAAAGCCGGTAACACGGCGATAGGCGTCGAGGTAGCGCTGGCTGGTGGCTTCGACCACGCTTGCCGGCAGCGGGGGCGGCGGGGCTTCGCCGTTCCAGCGGCCGGCGCGGCGCTCGGCGTCGAGATAGTCCCGCAGCGGCTGCTTGTCGAAGCTTGGCTGCTGCCGCCCCGGCGCGTAGCCGTCCACCGCCCAGAACCTTGAACTGTCGGGAGTCATCACTTCGTCGATCAGGATGATCCGGCCGTCGCGGTCGCTGCCGAATTCGAATTTGGTGTCGGCGATGATGATGCCCTGGTCGCGGCTGATTTTCTCGCCAAGGGCATAGATGGCACGGGTCATGCTCTCGAGCTGGTGGGTCGCCTCGTCGCCGAGGATTTCGCGCATGCGACCGATCGTGATGTTCTCGTCATGACCGGTCTCGGCCTTGGTCGCCGGGCTGAAGATTGCGGGCGAGAGTTTTGCGCTTTCAAGCAGGCCTGGCGCCAGCCTTTCTCCGGCCAGCGTGCCCTGCGCGGCATATTCCTTCCAGGCCGAGCCCGAGAGATAGCCACGGATCACGCATTCGATCGGAAATACCGTGGTGCGCCGGCACAGCATGGCGCGTCCGGCGAGCTGGCTGCCATGGGCCTGCAGCGCCGGAACCTCGCGGACGATGGTGGCGGCGTCGGCGCTAATCAAATGATGCGGCACCACGCCTTCGAGCTGTGCGAACCACCACGCGCTGATCTGGGTCAGCACCGCGCCCTTCATCGGGATCGTCTCGGCCATCACCACGTCGAAGGCGCTGATGCGGTCGGTGGTGAGCAGCAGCACGCGGTCGTCGCCGACGGCGTAGATATCGCGGACCTTGCCGCGCCCGATCCGCGGCAACGGCAGGTCGCTGACGAGCATGGTGTTCATCGATCGCAACTTTCAGGGGCAGTGCCGTCCTCGCGCCGGCGAACGACAGCAGGGAGGGGGACAGGTGGAACGCTCACTCCGGCAGCGGAATGAACTCGTGCTCGTGGGGGACGTGCGCGAAGCGGCCACTCTTCCAGTCCGCTTTGGCCTGCTCGATCCGCTCTTTACTGGAGGAGACGAAATTCCACCAGATATGGCGCGGGCCTTCCAGCGCGTCTCCGCCGAGGAACATCATCCGCGTCGGCTTGACCGCCCGTACCGTGATGCGGTCGCCGGGCCGGAAGATCAGGAGTTTTGGACCTTCGTAACGCTCTTGCGCGATTTCGATTTCGCCATCCACCAGGTAAATGGCGCGTTCTTCATGGTCGGGATCGAGCGGCACGCTGGTTCCCTGGGTGGCAGTCACCTCGGTGTAGAACCACGGCGACACCTTCGTCACCGGCGACGAGATGCCGAACGAACTGCCGGCAATGACCCGCGCCGTGAAGCCGCGTTCCGCGATCATCGGCAGATCGCCGGCGGCGCAATGCTGAAAGGAGGGCGCGATCTCCTCGGATCCGGCCGGCAGCGCGATCCAGCTCTGCAGGCCCAGCATCTTCTGGCCGTCGCGACGCTGCAGGTCGGGGGTCCGCTCCGAGTGGGCGATGCCGCGTCCCGCGGTCATCAGGTTCATGGCACCGGGCTGGATTTCCTGGATATTCCCCTCGCTGTCGCGGTGCATGATGCTGCCGTCGAACAGATAGGTGACGGTGGCCAGCCCGATGTGGGGATGCGGGCGAACGTCCATGCCCTTGCCGGACATGAACTGCACCGGGCCGAAATGGTCGAAAAAGATAAACGGACCGACCATCTGGCGCTTGCCATGCGGCAATGCCCGGCGCACCTCGAATCCGTCGCCGAGATCGCGGGTGCGCGGCACGATGACGAGTTCGAGCGCGTCGCAGGAGCGGGCATCGCCGAGCACGGGATCGTTGGAAGGAAGCCAACTCATGAGATCTCCATCGCATGTGTGGCGATCATAGCAGAAATTCCGGAACGGCGTCCAAGTTCCCCGGTCAAGCTAAGGCGCCGCGCAAAGGCGGCCGACAACAGGCTCGCCGGGCTGTCCGCGGCCGCAAGACCGGCCGCGATCGATTGGTCGTTCGCGACCTTCGAGATCGACCGGATCGGGCACTGCATCGTCCGTCTCGGCATCTCGCCGAACTGGCCCGACGTCGACGGCGTGTCCCGGCTTGTCGGCGACGTGATCGCGGCAGCAACCTGCAACGGCAAACTGGCCGGCGCCAATTGACGCGGCGGCCTACTGCCGTCCGAGCAGCGTGGCTTTCTCGACGCGCTCAAATCGCTCCAGCGACAGGATCGCATCGGCCAGCTGATCGGCGCGACCGTTCAGCACGGGACGGGCGAGCGTGAGAAACTTCTGCTGAATCGCCTTAGCATCCGGGAACGAGCCGGGTTCGCCGGAGGGATCGGCATGGAGCCGCTCATGCACGCCGTTGTCGGTGGTGATACTGACTCGCGCGCCGAACGGATGACTGCGGCCGACTTCCAGGCGATCGTCCTGGACCACATCGAACCTGTCCGCCAGCGCATCGACCGCAGCGTCGCCGAGCCGGTCGTAGTCGTCCCAGCCGAAGCGGCCCTGGTCGAGCGCGACCGATCCGGTGAAGAACATCGAGAACTGGCCGCCGACGATCGAGGTCGGATGCCGCTTGGTGGCGGCATCGCCGGTGAGCGTGATGCCATTGCGGTGCAGGCCGATTTCGACCCGCCTGATCTGGTCCGGCGTCAGGTTGTGTTCCCGCCGCATCGCGATCAGCGCATCGAGTGCGGCATGGGTATAACGGCAGCTCGGATAGGGCTTTACGCCGATCTTCATGGTCTCGTAGCTGTTGCCGAGCCCGGCGACGGCCTTGTCGGGATGGGCATTGTCGCTGTAGCCGACCAGAAGCCCGTGCTTGCCCTCGACCGCCTCGGTCGAGCCGACGAAATCGTTGCGTGCCAGCGTCGCCGCGATCACGCCATTCATGGCGGCGGCGCCGACCTGATAGCGCTTGTTCCAGGAGCCATTGACCAGAAACTGCAGTGAGCCCGCGGCCTGGCTGCCGGAGACGCCGAACGCCGAAACGATCTGGTCTTTCGACAGTCCGAACAATTTCGCCGCGGCGGCCGCGGCGCCATAGGTTCCCGCCGTGGCGGTCGGATGAAAGCCGCGCGCGTAATGCGAGGTCGGATCGAGCGCCTTGCCAAGCCGGCAGCAGACCTCATAGCCGGCAACGATCGCGGTCAGCACATCGCGGCCCGAGGCGCCCACCAACTCGCCGACGGCGAACGCGGCCGGAACCACCGGGGCGCTTGGATGCAGCGAGGCATCCGCATGGGTGTCGTCGAAATCAAGCGAATGGCCGAGCGCGCCGTTGAGCAAGGCGGCGACCGCCGGAGTCCAGGTTCTGCTGTCGCCAAATACCGTGGCTTCGCCCTTGCCGTCGAGCGCGAGCGCTCCAAGCATCTTGAGCAGCGACGGCGTCGATTCCGCGTCGCGCCGGGCGCGGATGGCGCTGCCTAGAAAATCCAGCGTCAGCACCTTGGCCCGTTCCAGCACTTCCGGCGGGATGTCGGCGAATTTCAGATTGGCGACGTAGGCAGCGAGTGTCGCGGTCTCATGGGCCATGGCGTTGCCTTTTTGAATCGTCATTGCAAGCCAACTCCGCTCCTCGCAATGACAAGATGAGAGCCTCGCTTTTTGGTACGGCTGCCGCGGCGTGCCGTCAACATCGGCTGCGGCGGGTCAGACCCTTGCTTTCCATGCGCCAGATCAGGAGCTCGATGCGATATTGTGGACCTTCATGGACGACGAAGCCGGTTTGCCAGCAGCTGGAACCGCAGCAGCAGCAAAATGGCATAGACGGCGGTGCCGCAGGATAGCCCAATCCAGACGCCGACCGCGCCGAGTTCGGTCCGGAAGCCGAGCCCGCAGGCGGTGGTGAACCCCACGAGCCAGTAACTGATCGCGGCAAATAGCAGCGGCACCCTGGTATCGTTCATGCCGCGGAGCGATCCCGCTGCGATGGTCTGAATTCCGTCGGCGATAAAGAAGGTAGCGCCGACCAGCAGCAGCGTGGCAGTGAGCTCGACCGCGTCGTCGACGCGTCCGGCAGTGCCGAAGAAAAACCGCGCGATGGCAAATCGGCCCAAAATCACCGCCAGCGTCAAGGCGGCAACCAGGGCTACTCCGAGCAGGGTCGCTACCAGGCCCGCGCGCTTGACGGCACTGGCGTCGTTGCGGCCGACGGCGTGCCCGACCCGCACGGTGGCCGCCATTCCGATGCCGAACGGCACCATGAACAGGATGGCCGTGACCTGCAGAGCGACCTGGTGTGCGGCCAGCGCAAGCGTGCTGATCAGGCCCATCAGGATTGCCGCGGCCGCGAACAGTCCATATTCCATCAGGAATGCGACCGAGATGGGCGCGCCGATGGCGACGAGCCGCCGCATCAATCGCCAGTCGATGCGCCAGACATGGCTTAGCACATGGTATTTCCGGAACGGCCGGCTCCGCGTGGCAAACCAGAGGCCCGCGAGGAACGTGGCGGAATTGACCATCGTGGTGGCAAGGCCGGCGCCGAACAACTCCAGCCGCGGCAGGCCCCATTCGCCATGGATCAGCAGATAGACCAGCAATGCGTTGGCCGGGATCGCGGCCAAGGTGATCCACAGCGCCGGCTCCGGCCGGTTGACCGCCCCCATGAAGCCGCGGATCGCCAGAAACCACAGCGCCGGGGCAATGCCCCAGGCCAGTCCGAACAAATATCGTTGCGCCAGATGCGCGGTGGCGGGCGCCTGGCCCAGCGCCAGCAGGATCTGCTCCCCGCGCAGCGGGAACAGCATGGTCGGCACCGAAATCAAGAGCGCAACCCAGAGCCCGGTCCGGAGCGAGCGCCGCACCAGATGCGGCTGGCCGGCGCCGAAAGCCTGCGCGGCGAGCGGCGCCACTGCCGACACCAGTCCCATTCCGAACGTGAAGCTGATGAAGAACACGGTGTGGGCGAGCGCCGCGGCCGCGACGGCCGCGTTCCCCAGCCGACCGATCAGGGCGAGATCGGTCGTCATCATCGCGATCTGTCCAAGCTGCGTCAGTGCGATCGGCACCGCGAGCTTGAGCGTTTCCGCCAATTCATGGGCAAAATGATTGCGCGGTACCGCGGCGGCGCCGGGAATCGCGATCGGCCGATGTCCGATTTGATCAGGGGATGTCATGAGGACAGGTTAGCACCAGCGCCGCGCCAGGGGGTGACCAGTTCGCCACGACGACGTCTGTTCGATCAGGCGTCGGGCGTCCGTTCCGGCACGCGCCGGATTCTGGCGCCGAGCGCGTTGAGCCGCTCGTCGATGCGCTCATAACCGCGTTCGATCTGGTCGGCATTGTTGATGGTGCTGACGCCTTCGGCGCAGACGGCGGCGAGCAGCATCGCCATGCCGGCGCGGATGTCGGGAGATATCATCGAGGCTCCGCGCAGCCGGCTCGGACCCGCCACGATCGCGCGGTGCGGGTCGCACAGCACGATGCGGGCGCCCATCGAGATCAGCTTGTCGACGAAGAACATCCGCGACTCGAACATCTTCTCGAACATCAGGATCACGCCGTCGCACTGGGTCGCGGTCACGATCGCGATCGACATCAGGTCGGCCGGAAACGCCGGCCATGGCTGATCCTCGAGCTTCGGGACGTGGCCGCCGAAATCGTCCCTGATCTTCATGATCTGGTCGGAGGGCACGACGAGGTCGTCACCCTCCACGCCGCAGACGATGCCAAGCCGCTCAAAGCCCATCCGGATCGAGCGCAGGTGCTCGACGCCAGCGCGCGCGATGCGCAGCGGCGAACGTGTCACCGCGGCGAGCCCGATCAGCGAACCCACCTCGATATGATCGGGTCCGATCGCATAGCGCGCGGGGCCCAGCGTCGCCGCGCCGTGCACGACCATGGTGTTGGTGCCGATGCCCTCGATGCGCGCCCCGATCGCGACCAGGAAATGCGCGAGGTCCTGCACATGCGGTTCGGACGCGACGTTGCGCAAATAGCTGGTGCCGTGGGCCGCGACCGCGGCGACGAGGGCGTTCTCCGTCGCGGTCACGCTGGGTTCGTCGAGAAAAACGTCCGCGCCCTTCAGGCGTGAGGCACGAAATTCCAGCCGATGGGTGGCGGTGACGGCGGCGCCGAGCTGCTCGAATGCCAGAAAATGGGTGTCGAGGCGACGCCGCCCGATCACGTCGCCGCCGGGTGGCGGCAGCGCGACCTCGCCGCAGCGGGCCAGCAGTGGCCCCGCCAACAGGATCGAGGCGCGGATCCGCGCGCACAGCTCGGGGTCGAGATCGGCGGCGCGAATCTCCCTGGCGTGAATGGCAAGCGTGTTGCGGCCTTGCCATTCAGCCGAGGCGCCAACCGACCGGATCAGCTCGACCAGCGCTTCGGTATCGCGGATGCGCGGGACGTTCTCCAGCGTCACCGGGTGCTCGGTCAGCAGCGCCGCAGCGATGATCGGCAACGCGGCGTTCTTGTTTCCGGAGGGCTCGATGGT
>JBDTKD010000627.1:0-9417 GCA_039935515.1 Bradyrhizobium sp. | reverse complement strand
ACGGTCAAACTAGAACAATTCAAAAACAAAAATTTCAATTAATTAAGGTTCCAATAACCTTCCGCAGGTTAACCCGACGGAAAGGACTTTGTGAGCGGCCGGGTATTGACGGGATTCGTCCCACCATTTCGATGCCCCAGCCAGTCTCCTTCGTTGTGTTCGTTGCGTAAGGATTGAGTCAATGGCCAGAAAATGCAGCACCTGCCAGCACGTCAAGCGGGCAGAAATCGACCGCCGGCTGGCGGCGGGAGAACGGGGCAATCAGATCGCGGCTGACTATGATCTGAACCCATCAAGCCTGCACCGGCACCGGACCAATTGCCTCAACCTGGCCTCGTCCAACGCCATCATGAAGGAGGTTTCACGTGGCACCGCCGCGGTGGCCTGCCTGCCCGGCAAGGACGACCTTGGCGCCGCCTATTTCGACCTGCGCGGCCGGATCGACCAGATCGTAGACCAGGCCCAAGCGCAGGGTTCGCTGCAAATCGCGCTGTCGGGGCTGAATTCGATCCGGCAGACGCTCGACAGCCTGTCCCGGCTCGCCGGGTTCGACCGCCAGGGAACCCAGGTCAATGTCGCGGTGCGGACCAATGTCAACCTCGGCATCACGCAGATCGCTGATCGGCTAATCCTAAAGTTTGACCGCGAGCCCGAGCTGAAAGCGCGGATTGCGCAACCGAACAACGTCGGCTGGATGCTGACCGGTTTTGATGGTCCGCTATTCGGACATCCCCTCATTGAGGCCGTTCGAGCCGCCAACGTCCCGGTTGCCTATCTCGACTGGTCAAGGGGGGCCGTTGACCAACGCGCCCGTGATCTCGCGATTGATCCTGAGCTTCAACCCGATCGGTTGGTCGATCAGGTCGTCGCATGGATCGAGGGGACCTGACGGCCGATGGCCAAAATCGAGCATCGAGCGACAGCTTCCGACAAGGGACTTCAGACTTCCTTCAAACTGGTGAACGAAAGCGTGTTGGTCGGGTCTGTCGCCGACCCAGCGCGGCCAACGGAGCGGTTCACCGTCGAGTTGTTGGTCGATGGTCTCGTGATCATGACCGCCTATGCCGATCACTTCATGCAGGGAGATGCGAAATATCGTGTTGGCGACGGATGCCACGGATTTGCATTCCAGGTCCCGCCAGCCATCATCGAGAATGCCGTGGTGGCCGAAGCGCGGGTGGCCAATCTTGGCGTTGCGGTTGGATCTCCGGTTTTGCTCAGCCCATTGCGCGACCGACCAACGCTAGCGACGGACCATTTCCGCTGGCTCGGAGGCCTGCGGTTTTCCGGCTGGGTCGCCGATCAGAGCCAGAAGGCCGTCGATCTGACGGTGATAGTCGACGGCACGCAGGTCCTGCAACTGACTACGAACGGATGGGCGCAAGCCGATGACGACGTCAACAAGGATCGTCCGGCGCGGGCGTTCGACTTTCACCTGCCCGAACGCTTTGCGGATGGCTGCGTCCGATGGGTGAACGTGCTCAAGGACACCGGCGAGGCGCTGTCCGATGGGCCTTTGCCGTTTGTCGGGTTTCCCGACGGGCTTGCCGCCGCCATCACCGGCTTTGGGGAGCTTGAGTCGGAGCGGCTGCGCGGCGAGATGTATGATCATCTGATACCGATGTCGCTGCCGATGTCGCAGTACGAGCCATGGCAGCAGCGCTTTCCGCTTCCGGCCGCACCCGCAAGCTCCCGGCACTGCGCGGTAGTGCTGGTAGGTCAAGGGCTGATCGAAGCAACCCTCGATAGTCTTGAGAACCAGACCCACGGCCTTTGGGCCGCCTGTGCGCTCGATGACAGCGAACCCACGGCCTTTGAGGCTTCGGCGGCGAGAACCTTTCTGAGCGAGGACGCCACCGACAGCGACGTCGTCGTGTTCGCGCTGGCCGGCACCGTGTTCGAGCCGAATGCCTTGCGCCGAATCCTGCAAGCATTCTCCGACCTTGAGGAGGCCGTTGCCGTCTATGGCGACGTCAATGTTCTGGCTCGTGACGGTGGCGTCTGGCCGCTGGCGTTTCCGGCGTTCGATTATGAGCGGCTCTTGGAACAGGGCTACTGCGCCCTTCTGTTCGCACTTCGTCGTGACATCGCGGAGAGCCTGCTCGCCGCATCGCCGTCCAATTTGTACCGGCTCTTCAACGCGCTGTTTGACCAAGCACCCCTCAACGCAGCCCGGGTGATCCACTTGCCGGGAGCGCTCGGCACGCTGCCGTCGTTCGATCGCTCGATTGCATCGGCAGAACTGCGCGAGGCCACCGAGCTACACCTGAAGCAAAGCAAGATCGCCGCATCCGTAACCTTGTCGTCATTCTCTGGCGTGCTGCCCGCCGTCCGGGTTCGGCGCGAACGGCCGGACGGTCGAACCACGATCATCATTCCGACCCGTGACCGGCTGGATCTTTTGCGCGATTGCTTGACATCGATCGAGCCGGCCGCGGCACAATCCGGCGCCGACATCCTCATTGTCGACAATGACAGTACCGACCGGGCCACGCTGGATTATCTGGGCGAAGATGGCCAAAGGCAGCAAGGGCACCAGAGTCCTTCGCGTCCCCGGTCCTTTCAATTATGCGAAGCTGAACAATGTCGCGGCGCGGGCCACCCAATCCGACTATCTTTGCCTCTTGAACAACGACATCCAGGCGAACGACCCCGACTGGCTTGATGAAATGCTCGGCCGAATTGCTGATCCCGATGTCGGCGCGGTCGGCGCGCTGTTGCTGTGGCCCAGCGGCGTGATCCAGCATGGTGGCGTTGTGCTTGGTCCTAATTTTGCGGCCACCCATGCCTTCAACGACCGCCTCGCGGATGACCCAGGATATGGCGATCTGCTGCGGGTGGCGCACGAATGCAGTGCCGTCACCGCCGCCTGCCTGCTGACGCGACGAAGCGATTATCTCGATGTCGGCGGCATGGATGAGGTTCGACTGACCGTCTCCTTCAACGATGTCGATTACTGCTTAAGGCTTCGCGAGGCCGGCAAGCGCATCATCTTCACACCGCATGCCAGGCTGACACACCTGGAATCGGCAAGCCGCGGCCATGACAGCCGACGCGACCGCTCGGCCAGATTCGGCCGCGAACTGCAGGTGCTGCGGTCGCGCTGGGGCCAGGTTCTGATCGACGACCCCTACTACAATCCGACGCTGTCGCTCGATGCCGTCCCGTTCTCGGCGGCCTGGCCGCCGCGCAGCCTAAAAGCCCGAGGCAATGGTCCGGTTGTTTCCAAAGATCTGCCGGCCGGGTTCTAGTCTGCCGATTTCCCTCAGGCCAATAAATGGTATCGGGCCAGGCTAGCACACTCAAAAAGAAGCCTGCTGTGAGTTTAGGACGCCGTCATTGAGCGGCCACCCGCGTGGCGGGGTTGATTTTCAGGGCGCGCGGCGCGCCTGATTCAGATTAAGCGATTTGTCGAGGTTGAGAGCCTGGGCCAGCGCGGCGTCGTCCGGGAGAAGAGCCGTATCCAAGTCCGCGCTGGTCAAATCGGCGTTCCTCAATATCGCACCGGTCAGGTTTGCGCCCGCGAGTTGGGCGCGCACCAGATTGCAATCGGTCAGATTGGCGTTCGTCAGATTGGCGAATTCCAGATTGGTCCGCGATAGATTGGCGCCTCTCAGATCGGCGCCCTTGAGATTTGCCGATTTCAGGACGCCGCGCGAAAGCCCCATCGACTGGTTGCGCATGTCGGCGCTGGCGTCCGCGCCCACCAGCTTCGCGCCAACCATGGTGGCGCCCATAAGGTCGCCCGTGATGCGCGCGCCACTGAGGTCCGCGCCATCGAACTTGGCGCGCTGCATCTGGGTGGAAAGCAAGGATGCCTTGGTCAAGTTCGCGCCAGACAGATCCGCTTCGATCATCCAGGCTTGGTTGAGGATCGCGCCGTTGAGACGGGCGCCCACCAGCTTGGTGTGGTTCAGCTTGGCCAGACGCAGATTCACTCCCGAGAGATCGAAACCGGAGAGATCAAGGCCTGAAAGTCGCTTTCCCGTCAGATCAGCGGGCCGGGCCGCCGGCGCTTTGAGAAGCGTCAACAGCTCATCGCTCGTCATCTCCGCCGTCTTCATATCGGGGCTGTTGAGATCGACATAGTCCAACAGGCTTTGCTGAGACAGCGCGTTGCATGACGGGATGAGCAGCCCCATCATGATCAGCGAGGCAAAGGCGACGTGGCTCCTCACAGGAGTTTCTCTCGTTTCAGCATCATCCTTCGACGGCCTCTCGGGATATTACGGTCCGGCCGAGAACTCTGGACCAGGCATTGCCAGCTAACCCTAGCACAATGAAGCGGTGCTGTTGGGAATTTCGGCGCAGAGTCTACTCGCTCCGGGTCAAACTCGGAAGTCGCCGTCCGCTCGGAGGATGTCAGTTAGTCCCCCATGACCAGACATCGCCTAACGCTTGGGGGAGGTCCGTTTCGTGCCGATACTGTTGCAAAAGTCGAAAGTTGCATCAGTCCGAATTTTTGGTGAAACCTCTAAACGCGAAGTAATCGACGATTCGGATAGCCTCAGTCGCGTTACCGAAGTCGTCTATGAGTTTAGCGTGAGGCGATGAGGTCCCTCAGATTTCTACACGAAGACCGCGCCTGCGGCCCTCAGAATTTTTGACACCTACAGCAAAACAACTTTTGCAACACTATCTGCCAATAGACGACATGCGCTCGCCCATCCGATTGCTTCGCTAGCCTGGGCAAGCGGCGAGCTTCGAAGCTGGTAGCTTTGCCCGCCAATCGTTTCCAATCTTCATTCCTTGAAATGGCCAGCCTATATTTTCGCGGCAATATGATCAGTAGCCTACAAAACACGGAACGAAAGGCCCGAGACCACGTTGGGGCCAAGTCGGTAATTCACTCGCTGATTCATAACGAAGCGCCATTGGTGAAAGTTTGGAGTAGTGATGCTGAAAGGGCTTATCGCTGGGGTTGCGGTAGCCGTCGTCGTCGCTCTCGTCGGCGGCTACATACTCGTACAAAGCGGCCGTATTCCAGTCAATGCTGATGCAACACCCGGCCGGTTAGAAACTTGGATAGCGGGCACATCATTGGATGCGACATTAAATCGCGAAGCGCCTAAAAGCTCCAATCCTATTGCGATGACCGATACAAATCTCCTTGATGGCATAAATTTGTATTCGAAGCATTGCGCGATTTGCCACGGTACAGCAGATGGGACCGCATCGATGTCGCCTGTTGCGAAAGGCCTGTATCCAAAACCACCTCAATTTGCGACCGATGGCGTTGAGGATGATGCCGATGGCGTCTCATTCTGGAAGATCGAACACGGCATTCGCTGGACCGGCATGCCCTCGTGGAAGGCTTCCCTTACTGATCATCAAATTTGGACACTCGCGCTCTTCCTGAAACACATGAACAAACTTCCGCCTGCCGCTCAAGACGCTTGGCAAAAAATCAAAAATTAGGAGGCAATTCCGAGTTCGGCGAGGGTCGGCCGCGAACTGCAGTACTCAGTCACGCTGGGATCAGGTTCTGATCGACGATTCCTACTACGATCCGACGCTGTCACTCGATGCCGCCCCGTTCTCGGCGCTGGCGTGGCCGCCACGCAGCTTGAGGTCGCGAGGCAATGGTCCGGTCGTTTCCAAAGATCTGCCGCCTGGGTTCTGACCTGCCGATTTCCCAGCCTATTGTTTTCACGAATATATATTGGCTTTGTATTGCACATTTCGCGAACCAGCTCCGATCGCTGCATCGAGTTCTTGCACCCTTAACGCCTGTTTTGGCCGCCTTTTTTTTCGACAACACCGGCTCTGTCCTTCTCCGCCCCAGCCTCAGGTCGGACGGCGTTGCGGCCGGTGCGCTTTTTGCCGCCGGCCGAGCGCGGCCCGATGCTCCTAGCGGCGTTGCGGCGATTGGCCGCGATCTGGCGTTCACTGGCCATGGTCAGGCCGCCGTCTTCCGGTAGGCGTGGTCGACGACACCAACCGCATTGGCTTCTTGACTTTGGGATCCTGCACCCAGGGGTCGTGCTGCACCTTGGGGGTCATTCACCTCGTGGAGAATCTGGTCGGACTCGCGGCGCAGCCGCTTGGCAAAACCGGCGCGGAATTCCATGACCAGCCGAAGCATCGGCCGTCAGGTCCCCTCGATCCAGGCGGTCGTTTCGCCGGCTCCGGGCTCGCGAAGAGAAGGCATCGCAATTTGTCGTCCGCGCTTTGATATTGAATGCAGAATAAACCCCTATCGAGATCAACGACTTTTGCTGCTCAAGGTCTTTGCTGCGATCCATCCGCTCCCACGGCCGTTCTTCGTGATGGCGGATCTGGCAGAGAACGCCCGTCAGCGACTCGAATCGGAAAACTCGAGAAGCGAGTTCGTAGCGCAAGATTCGAAGCTTCGAGTTTTGGAGTTTGAATCACAGGCATCCGGCCAAACACAATGCTCTTGGCCCGGCCCCTGGGACCGGCTGCATTTTGACAAAGCGGACATCAAATGACCGGCAAACCCACACGTTTCATCGAAAATGACGCAACCGTACCGAATTCGGTCGAGGCATCCAGGAACTCTTATGATCAAGCGGCCGCTATCGTTCCGTGGAGATCTTCACCGCCTTGCTTTTGGAGGGGCACCTCGATCTCGCAGATAACTCCGTTCGGCTCGAACAGAAGCTCGACCTTACCCCCGAGGTCGGAGGCGAGCCCTTGCTGAATCAGCCTAGATCCAAATCCGCGCCTTGCCGGCGGGGCAACAGTTGGACCGCCCTTCTCACGCCATCTAATTTGAAGAGCCTCGTCATTCGCGCCATCGACAGAGCTCCAAGCTATTTCGACTTTCCCGGTCTCCTTCGAAAGTGCACCGTATTTTGTGGCGTTCGTTCCTAACTCATGCACCGCCATCGACAGCGCCAAGACAATTCGTGGGGGAATCCAGACCGCCGGCCCAGTAACATCGATCCGATCGGCCCCCTCGATGAAAGGCGAGAGCGCCCCGCGTACCACGTCTCCTATTCGTGCGCCCTTCCATGTTTCCTGCGTGAGCAGATTGTGCGCGGCGGAGAGGTTTAAGAGCCTCGCTTCGAACGCCTCACGTGCGGATTGCAGGTCGGTTGGATGTCTGAACGATTGGCTTGCCAGCGACTGCACAACCGCCAGAGTATTTTTAACGCGGTGATTAAGTTCCTCGATGAGCAGCTTAAGATGCTCTTCGTATTCGCGCTGCACGGTCACGTCGGTGTTGGTCCCGAACCAGCGAACGATTCGTCCATGCTTGTCTCGCGACGGCACGACCCGTGTCAGGAAAGTCCGGAATACGCCGTCCGCACCGCGAAGTGGGAAGGTCATCTCAAAAGCTTCGCCGGTCGCGAGTGAGTGTTTCCAGCGTTCGACCACAGCGGGAAGAACCTCCGGGTCGTGCACCGCCTGCCAGCCCCATCCCTGTTGATCGGCCGGGTTGGTCCCGGTGTATTCGTACCAACGCAGATTGTACCAGAAGATCTCGCCGTTCGGCTTCGCCATCCAGCATAGAGTGGGGATGTTCTCGGCCAAGGTACGGAAGCGCCATTCACTCTCACGCAAGGCAGTTTCGGCCTTCACTCGGTCCGTGACGTCATACCCCTCGACGAAAATGCCAGTCGGCTTGCCATTCTCGCCAAGCATCGGCTCGTATATGAAGTCTACGAACCGCTGCTCAAGCGGCCCGTCCGGTGTGCGCGTCAAGTGTATAGCCGCCTGCGTTCCAACGAACCGCTCGCCGGTTTCATAGACCCGGTCGAGTAGTTCAAAGAAACCTTGGCCCTCCACTTCGGGTAACGCCGCGCGCACGCTTTTGCCGAGAAGCTCGCGGTCGCCGACAATTCGTTCATAAGCCTTGTTGGCGAACTCGAATGTGTGGCCGGGCCCCTCCAGAACCGCGATGAAGCCGGGAGCCTGTTCGAACAGCCGCCGGATGCGTTCGTTCTCCTTTCGAACGGCCAACTCGCTCTGCCGACGCGTTTCGCGCAGCATAATGACCGAAGAGATCCGCGCGAGCAGTTCACGCGCGGAAAACGGCTTGACAAGATAATCGTCGGCACCCGTTGCAAAACCTTCAACTTTGGATTCCTCACCCGCGCGTGCGGACAGCAGGATGATCGGAACGTCGCGCGTGCGGGCATTTGCGCGCAGCCGGTTGACAAGCTCAAATCCGTTCATGCGTGGCATCATTATGTCGGCGAGCACGGCGGCCGGCGGCCGGCGCAGTGCAGCCGCCAGCGCAGTCTCACCGTTACCTGCAAACTCGACGTGGTATCCTTGGGCGGCCAGCAGGCGGCCAACATAACTGCGCATGTCCGCATTATCGTCGACAACGAGCACGCGCGGGCCCGAGCCAGTACTGCTCTGGTCGGAATGACCTTCGTCGTGGTCAGAGGCTGTCGTCGCGGCCTGTTCTTCGCACTCCGGCAGCCACCACAACGCTTCTTCAACATAGGCTCGCGCTCTCGTTTCCGGAGGTGCTTCCGGTTCCTCGAGGGTCACATGATCGGCTGGCAGGTGATCGCGTCCGAGTGGAAGTGACACTCTGAAGGTACTGCCTTTCCCGAACTCGCTCTCCACCGAGATCGTGCCTCCGTGCAGCTTGACGAGTTCCTGCACAAGGGCAAGTCCGATGCCGGTCCCTTCGAAGCTTCGACCCGGCGCGCCCTCGACACGGTGGAAACGGTCGAATACGCGCGGCAGCTCTGTCTCTGGAATTCCGCTCCCCGTGTCGGAGACCTCCAAAACTGCCGAGTTGCCGACCTTGCTGATCCGGACCGCGATCTCCCCCTCGAGCGTGAATTTGAATGCGTTCGACAAGAGATTGAGCACGATCTTTTCCCAGAGATCTCGATCGACAAAGGCCGGTTCGGCCAAAGGTGGGGCATCAATCGACAACCTCAGCCCGGCACGCTGGCACGCAGAGCGAAATTGGCTGGCTAAGTCGGTGGTCAGCGCCGCGATGTCGGTCGGCACATATCGGGCTTGGACGCGGCCAGCTTCGATACGAGAGAAATCCAGCAGCGTGTTTACGAGCTTCAGAAGCCGGAGCCCGTTGCGGTACGCGACACCGAGGTCCCGCCTCCCATCCTCTGAAATCTCGCGACGATCGGTGAGGGCGTCCGCCAGCGGCCCGAGGATCAGCGTGAGCGGGGTGCGGAGTTCGTGGCTGATGTTGGAGAAGAAGAGCGTCTTCGCCCGATCGAGCTCAGCCAGTTGTTCGGCGCGGCGGCGCTCGGCTTCCAGAGCCTCTGCTTCAGCAAGGGCAACGGAAACGCGCTGAGCAATCGAGTTGAAGTAGCCACGATATTCGACATCCAGCATCAAACGAGGGCTGATCCCGCTGACAAGGTATGCCGCCGGCTGTGACCTTCCTGGACGCGATACCGGAATCGACACGGCTCGCTCGATCGGCTCCGGCCAGGGCTCTGCCTGAAACCTCGCGTTCGG